>JAJYGO010000330.1 GCA_021785115.1 Chloroflexota bacterium
CGGCCTCAGCCCGGCGGAGACGCTCCGGGCGATCCGGGCGAAGGTCCTTCCCATGGTGGCCCAGCACTCGGAGACCTGGGCGCAGGTCCGCCGCGAGCTGGCCGGGCACGGGATCCGCATCGTCGGCTGGTCCGAGCGTCCGGAGCGGCACCTGGAGCTCCGCCAGCGCTTCATCGACGAGATCTTCCCGGTGCTCACCCCCCTGGCGGTGGACCCGGGCCATCCCTTCCCCTACATCAGCAACCTGTCGCTCTCGCTCGCCGTGACGGTCCGGAACCCCGAGACCGGCGAGCGCGGCTTCGCGCGGATCAAGGTGCCGCCCGTCCTCCCCCGGCTGCTGGAGGTCGGCGTGCGGACGTACATGCTGCTCGAGCAGGTCATCGCCGAGAACCTGGACATCCTCTTCCCCGGCATGGAGATCCTGGAGCACCACCTGTTCCGGGTCACCCGCAACGCGGACCTGGCCATCGAGGAGGACGAGGCGGACGACCTGCTCCTCGCCATCGAGGAGGAGCTGCGCCGGCGCCGCTTCGGCGAGGTCGTGCGCCTCGAGGTCGAGCGCTCCATGCCCCCCGAGACGCGCGCGATCCTGGAACGCGGCCTGCAGTGCTCGCCCGAGGACGTCTACGACCTGGCCGGCACGCTCGACCTGACCGCGCTCTTCGAGATCGCCGACCTGGACGTGCCGAGCCTCCAGCTCCCGCCCTGGAACCCGGTCACGCCGGCCCGGCTGACACCGACCGACCCGGACGAGCCGGTGGACGTCTTCGCCGCGATCCGCGAGGGCGACATCCTGGTCCACCACCCGTACGAGTCGTTCGCCCGGACGGTCCAGCGGTTCGTGGAGCAGGCGGCGAGCGACCCGGACGTGCTGGCCATCAAGCAGACGCTCTACCGGACCAGCGGCGACTCGCCCATCGTCCAGGCGCTCATCCGCGCCGCCGAGCAGGGCAAGCAGGTCGTGGTGCTGGTCGAGCTCAAGGCGCGCTTCGACGAGGAGGCCAACATCGGCTGGGCGCGCGCGCTGGAGCAGGCGGGCGCCCACGTGGTCTACGGCCTGGTCGGGCTGAAGACCCACTCCAAGACGATGCTGGTGGTCCGCCGCGAGGGTCGGGGCCTGCGCCGGTACGTCCACATCGGCACCGGCAACTACAACACGAAGACCGCCCGGATCTACGTCGACCTCGGGCTGCTCACCTGCCGGTCCGAGCTGGGCGCCGACGTGACCGACCTGTTCAACTTCCTGACCGGGCTCTCCCGGCAGCGGTCGTTCCGCCGGATCCTGGTGGCGCCGTTCGGGCTCCGCGAAGGGGTCGTCGCGCGCATCGAACGGGAGATCGAGCACCAGGCCGCCGGGCGCGGCGGGCGGATCGTCATGAAGCTCAACGCGATCGTGGACCCCGCCGTCATCCGCGCGCTCTACCGGGCCAGCCAGGCGGGCGTCCAGGTGGACCTGCTGGTGCGGGGCATCTGCTCGCTGCGGCCCGGCCTGCCGGGCGTGAGCGAGACGATCCGCGTGCGCTCCGTGGTGGGGCGCTTCCTGGAGCACTCGCGCATCTTCTACTTCCGCAACGGCGGCGAGGAGGAGTTCTCGATCGGCTCGGCCGACATGATGGAGCGCAACCTCGACCGCCGCGTGGAGGCGGTGACGCCGGTGGACGACCCGGTCCTGCGCGAGCGGCTGCGCGACGTGCTCGACGTGATGCTGCGGGACGACCGGCGGGCGTGGGACCTGGGCGCCGACGGCGTCTGGCGACGCGCGGAGGCGGTGACGACCGATCCGGCGGGCGTCGACACGTTCGAGACGATGATGGCCCGGGCGCTCGAGACGGCCGGCGGTCCGGCGTGAGCGCTCCCGATGCCCTCCCGCCCTCCGTCGATGCCGTCCGGCCCTCCATCGAGGTCGAGCTCAAGTACGACGTGACGGACCGGGCGGCCCTGGACCGGCTCCTGGCGGCCGGGGACGTGGCCGGGTTCAGCGGAGGCGAGTGGCGGGAGGCACTCGTCGAGGACCGCTACGTGGACACCGCCGATCGGGCAGTGGAGCGGGCGGGGTACGCCGCGCGCATCCGGGTGCGCGGCGATCGGACGGTCGTCGGGATCAAGTCGCTCACGCCACCCGACGGGGCGCTGCACCGCCGCGAGGAGATCGAGGCGCCGGCCGGCGACGGCCTGGACCCGCGCAGCTGGCCGGAGAGCGACGCCCGCGACCTCCTGCTTCGCATGATCGGCGACCGGTCCCTGGGCGAGCGGTTCCTGGTCAGGCAGCGGCGCCGGGTCCGGGAGGTGACCGCGCCGGACGGCGCCGCGGAGCTGAGCGCCGACGAGGTGGAGATCCTCTCCGGCGGGCGGCGCCTGGGCGGGTACGCGGCGCTCGAGGTGGAGCTCCGTCAGGGAGGCGAGGCGATCCTGGGTCGCCTGGCCGGGGCCATCGAGCGGACCGGCGGGGTCCGCCCTTCCGCGAAGTCCAAGTTCGAGGCGGCCCGGGACCTGGCCGAAGGGCGGAACGACGCGCCTGCGGGCGAGGATCAGCCGGCCGGCGATGGCCGGGCCGTGCCTCCCGCCGGTCCGTCCGCGCAGATCCCGCGGGAAGCCGCCGCTGTGGCACCTGCCGCGCCCGAGCATCCCGCGCCGGAGCATCCCGCGCGGCCGCTCTCCGAGGCAGCCGAGCAGCTCCTCCGCTCCGTCGGCCGATCGCCCGGCGTGACGGCGGACGACGCCTTCGCAGAGGCCGGTCGCAAGGTCCTCCGGTTCCACCTGGCGCGGATGCTCGTCACGGAGCCCGGGACGCGCAGCGGCGAGGACCCCGAGGACCTCCACAAGATGCGCGTGGCGACCCGCCGGATGCGCGCGGCGTGGCGTGTCTTCGGGGATGGGTTCCGCCGGGGCCGCGTCCGCCGGTCCGTGGGCGGTCTCCGCACGCTGGCCGGCGATCTCGGGGCCGTCCGCGATCTCGACGTGCTCATCGACGGGCTGGACGCGTACCTCGGGCGGCTCGGCCCCACCGAGCGGGTCGCGCTGCAGCCCCTCGCGGACGCCTGGCGGGCCGAGCGCGACCGCGCGCGCACGACGCTGGTCCGGTACCTGGACTCGGGGGCCTACCGGCGCTTCGTGGACGAGCACGTCGCCTTCGTCGAGGCGACCGGGCGGGACGCGATCCCCGCCGGGCCCACTGATCCCCGCCGCGTCCGGGACACGGCGCCGAGCCGGCTCTGGACCGCCTACGAGGGCGTCCGGGCCTACGACGCGGTCCTGCGATGGGCCGACCTGGCCACGCTGCACCAGCTGCGGATCGCGGGCAAGCGACTGCGGTATGCGATGGAGTTCTTCCGCGAGCCGCTGGGGCCCGAGGCAGGCATGTTGATCGAGCGCGTCACTGCGCTGCAGGACCACCTCGGCCTGCTCCACGACGCCGACGTGGCCGCCGGCCTCGCCCGCGCGTTCCTCGTCGAGCGCTCCGCGCTCCTCACGCCGGCCTCGATCGACGCGGTCGGTCGCTACCTATCGGATCGCGAACGAGAGTCGGTGCGCCTTCGCCGGACCCTCGGTCCCACCTGGCGACGCGTCACGTCGATCGAGTTCCGCCGCGCGCTCGGTCGGGCCGTGGCCAGGCTCTGAGCCGGGCGATCAGAACGGCTCGTCGCCCCAGCGGGACGCGAGATCCACGACGGGCCGGACCGGCCCGGGCACGCCGCCGGGAAGCGAACCGGGTGCGGGCTGCGGCGCCACATCCGCCGCCCGGTCGGGTCCTCGCTCCGGGGCCGTGTCCGCGCGAGCAGCCTCGCCCGCCGCGTCGGGCGCGGGCGCGGGCTGGGGGGTCGGCTCGGGCGCGGGCTCGGGCTCGGGAGCGGGCTCGGGGCCGTGCGCCCGGTCGTCTTCCAGTGCGGCCGATCCTGCGGACTCCATGCCCTCTGTCCCGCCGGCAGGGTCGTCGTCGGCCTCGCCAGCGGCCGCGTCCTCCGTCGGATGGGCGTCGTCCCCGGGGGGCCCGGGGTACGCGAGTTCCCGCAGGCGATCCTGCAGTGCGTCGGCGCGGGCGGTCACCTCGGCCAGGATGACCTGCGCCTCCACCAGCCGTAGCTCGATCTTTCGCAGCTCCGCTCCTGCGCGGGCCACTTCGCGCTCCGCCTTCCGTGCGGCTTTGCCGGCCGCGCGGCGGGCCTTCTGCCCACCCTCCCGGTCATCCCGCGGTCCGCGCTTTGCCATGGCCCACCTCCTCCTGCGACCCCGCGCGTATCCTCGCAGGTCCCCGGCCGGAGTGCACGAGGAACACCGCGCGACCCGGCGGATACCATGCACGCGGGACACGTCAACGGGAGCGGCAGCCATGAGCAAGGGCGAGCGGCAGCGCGGCCGCGAGGGCGTGGAGCTGTACCTGGTGCGGCACGCTCACGCCGGCGATCCCGGCGCCTGGCAGGGGAACGACGACGATCGGCCGCTCTCGTCCCGGGGTGAGCGGCAGGCGGCCGGGCTGGCGACCTTCCTTGCGCGCGTCGGGCTCCGGCCCACAGCCATCCTCACCAGTCCCCGGCTGCGCGCGGCCCAGACGGCGGCGCCGATCGGCAGGGCGCTGCATGTCGACGTTCACCCGGAGCGCCTGCTGGCGGCCGGCGTCGACCTCGGGGACCTCGAACGGATCCTGGTCGCGGCGGGAGACCCGCCCAGCCTCCTGGTCGTGGGGCACGACCCGGACTTCTCGGAGCTCGCGAGGGAGCTCACGGGCGCCGGGGCGCTCCCGCTCCCCAAGGGGTCGCTGGCCCGCATCGACGCATCCCGGCCCCTGGTGCCGGGATGCGGGGTGCTGCGCTGGCTGGTCCCGCCGGAGCTCCTGCCCGGCGACTGACGAGCGGCACCCGGGCCCGGACGCCGGAGGCGACGCGGATTCCGCCCGTCCGGGGGTCTCCGACGCGCTACGCTTGGGCCCGGCGGTTCCGAACGTACAAACCGCAGCCCAGGCCAGTGCGCGTCCCCGTCCAGATTCCGGAGGTTGCATGCGCATAGGGCTGACTCCGCGCGAGGCGCGCCCCCGCGCACGAGCCGCGCGGGACGCGGCGTCCGCCCGCCGCGCGCATCGCGAATGGGACCAGCGCCGGCCGGAAATGCGCCGCACCGACAGCGCCGCCGGGCAGCGGTGGACGCCACGGATTCGCATGCGGCTGCATGGCGACGACGCCGGCCATTCCATCGGACCATGCGTCGACCGGACGCGCGGCACACACCACGACCGGGAGCAGGCGCGGCACGGATATCCGCGCCGGAGCGCGCCCCGATCTCACGCGCGGTCGCCGCGAACCGCCCGGTGCGGTCTGTGAACTGCGACGATCAGGCCGCGGTCTTCGGGCGACGACCCCGACGCGGACGACGCTCCGGCGTCATGAGCCCGACGAGGAGATGATCGCCCCGCATCTGCACGGCGATCTCCTTCCCCGCCTCGGCCGCGACCTTGAGCAGCCGCTGGCGGATCGTGCCGGCCTTCTCGCCCTCCTCGAGCGCGACGCGGAACACGTCGTCCGGACCCTCCAGCCGATCGATCACGGACTTGCGCAGCAGCTCGGCCTGGGCGAGCCTCGCCTGCGCGGCCGGGCTCAATGCCCGGGGGGGCTTGGCCGGCGATGGAGCCATCGCGGAGGCATCCGTCTTGCGGATTTTCACGACGCGGTACCCCTTCGATACGATGCCGATGACCGCGGCCAGCATAAGGCAATGGCGCGACGAATGACGCCGGAATCGCGATGAACGGCGGCGTGACATACGCGCTGGTCGCGATCTTCGGCCTCGCGGTTCTCTTCGATTACATCAACGGATTCCACGACACCGCCAACGCGATTGCCACGTCCGTATCGACGCGCGCCCTGCGTCCCTCGTACGCGATCCTCCTCTCCGCCGTCGCGAATTTCGTGGGCGCGCTCACGGGCACCGAGGTGGCCGCGACGATCGGCAGCGGCATCGTGACCACGCCCTCCGGCGGTCATGGACAGGTGATCATCGCCGGCGCGCTGGTCGGCGGCATCGTGTGGAATCTGCTCACCTGGAGGCTGGGCCTGCCCAGTTCCAGCAGCCACGCCCTGATCGGCGGACTGGTGGGCGCGACGCTCGCCGCCAGCGGCGCCGCGGCCGTGCACGTGGAGGCCATCGTCCCCAAGGTCATCCTGCCGCTCGTGGGCTCACCGATCATCGGCCTGCTCGGTGCGCTGGCCCTGATGGTGATCCTGCTCAACGTGTTCCGGCACTCGAATCCGCACCGGATCAACGACCGGTTCCGGCGCCTGCAGCTCCTCTCCGCGGCCTTCATGGCCTTCAGCCACGGCTCGAACGATGCGCAGAAGACGATGGGGATCATGACCGCGGCGCTGGTGACGGCCGGCCTGCTGCCCAGCTTCCGCGTCCCGATCTGGGTCATCGTGCTGGCCGCCGGCGCCATCTCGCTCGGGACCGCAGCCGGTGGCTGGCGGATCATCCGCACCATGGGCCAGCGCGTCGTGCGGCTGGACCCGATCCACGGGTTCGCCGCCGAGACCACCGCGGCCACGGTGATCCTCACCGCCAGCCACCTCGGGATGCCCGTGTCGACGACACACGTCGTCTCGGGCGCGATCATGGGCTCCGGGGCCAGCGATCACTTCTCCTCGGTCCGCTGGGGGCTCGCCGGGAACATCGTCTGGGCCTGGATCCTGACCATCCCCGCCAGCGCGGCGGTCGCCGCCGTCGCCTGGACCGCGATCCACGCGGTCACGGGGATGTAGCCGCTCCCGGGCCGCGCGGCCTCCGGTCCCGGAACGCGGCCAGGTGGCCGCGGGCGGCATGGCACTGCCGGCGGTGATGGTCAGGTGCCCGTCGGGCTCCCGCGCAGCACGCCGGCCGCCGCCTCCAGGCGCTCCAGCGTCCGGGCGCGTCCCAGCGCCACCATGGTGTCGAAGAGCGGCGGCGTCGCCGTCCGGCCCGTGATCGCGACCCGGATCGCCATGAACAGGTCGCCCGGCTTCCACCCGCGCGCGCTCGCCAGGTCGCGCAGCGGCCCCTCCAGCTCGTCCGCCTCGAAGCTGACGCGGCCCTGCCCGGCGATGACGTCCCGCGCCGCAACCAGGGCGGCCATCGTGGTGTCCGGGTCCCAGCGCTTCGGGACCAGCGTCGCAGGGTCGACGCGGAGCGGATCCACGAACAGGAAGTCGACCAGCGGGCCGATCGCGCCGAGGACCGGCAGGCGCTCCTGCACCAGCGGGATCAGCGGCCGCAGATCGTCGGCGCCGGGCTCGCAAACCGGGATGTCCCCGGCCGCCCGGCGTGTCTCCAGGTGCGCCGCCAGGAAGGGAACAAGCCGCTCGGCGAGATCCTCCGTGGAGAGCCGGCGGATCCACTGGCCGTTCAGCCACTCCAGGCGGTTCCGGTCGAAGACGGCGCCGCCCGAATGGACCCGCGACAGGTCGAAGCGTTCGATCAGCTCGTCGAGCGAGAAGATCTCGTCCTCCGTGCCGCTCGCCCAGCCCAGGAGGGCCAGGAAATTGACCATCGCCTCGGGGACAACGCCCTCCGCCCGGTAGTCCGCCACCGCTGTCTGCGACTTGCGCTTGCTCATCTTGGTGCGGTCCGGGTTGAGGATCAGCGGCAGGTGGGCGAACGCGGGCACGTCGGCCCCGAGTGCGCGGAAGAGGAGGATGTGCTTCGGCGTGTTGGAGAGGTGGTCCTCGCCCCGGATCACGTGCGTCATCGCCATCTCGGCGTCGTCGACCACCACCGTGAAGTGGTAGAGCGGGGTGCCGTCGGAGCGCACGATCACCAGGTCCCCGCCGAGCGCGTCGGTGTCGATCTCCACGTGCCCGCGCACCAAGTCGTCGAACCCTACGACACCCGGCGGGATCCGGAACCGGATCGCGGGCCGGCGCCCCTCCGCCTCCCGGGCACGCCGCTGCTCTGCCGTCAGGTGCGCGCAGCGTCCGACGTACCGGGGCGGCTGGCCGTTCGCCTCCTGCGCGGCACGGTCCGCGTCGAGCTCTGCCTTCGTGCAGTAGCAGGGATAGGCCAGGTCCCGGGCGAGAAGCTGATCCGCGGCGTCGCGGTACAAGGGCAGCCGCTCCATCTGCCGGTACGGCGCGAAGGGACCCCGGGCCGGCTGTCCGGCCACCTCCGGGCCCTCGTCCCACGCGAGCCCCAGCCAGTGGAGCCCCTCGAGGATGTCGCGCTCGTACGCGACCGTCGAACGGGCCACGTCGGTGTCCTCGAGCCGCAGCACGAAGGTGCCGCCCTCGTGGCGGGCGAAGAGGAAGTTGTAGAGGGCGGTCCTGGCGGTCCCGATGTGCAGGGGGCCGGTGGGGCTGGGGGCGATGCGGCAGCGAACGGTCACGGCGCCGATGGTACCGCCCGGCTCAGCGCAGCTCGGACAGGGGGGCCAGCTCGAAGGATGGGACGACCTCGCCCACCACCGCCCCGCGTGGGTCGTGGAGCGGCGGTCGGTGGTATGCCGACAGGCGGGTCAGCTCGGCCTCACCCATCACGCCGATCTGTCGCAGCGCCTCGACGGTGACCGCGGGCCGGGCGCGTCCCCGGCCGTCGCCGTCGTCGATCTTGACCGCCAGCCCCGAGGCGCCCGACCGGCCCGACATCGTCCGGGACAGGAGCGCGACCCCCTGCAGCGCCTCCGCGCCGCCCTTGGAGACCACGCGACCGGGCAGCGTGCGCATGAGCGCCGTGTCGAAGCGTTCCCGCGGGCCCGCCACCAGCTCCGGTGCCGCGATCATCGCGTCCCGGATGCGGGTCAGCGCCGGCACCAGCGAGCGGGTCCCCGGGTCGTTCGCCACGCCGGCCGGATCGGCCAGGAGGGCGTACGCGCGGGCCACCTCGACCAGCGGCACGTGGTAGGTGAGGATCCCGCAGGCATCCACCGACGTCACGAGGTCCTCCGGCCGCCTGCGCAGCACCCGGGCGAGTGCGTCCCGGAAGGCGATCTGCGTGGGGTGGTCCGGGAGCCAGTACTCCTCGAGCGGCCAGCCGGCATGCTTGGCAAAGAGCAGGAACGACGTGTGCTGCCCCGAGCACTGGTGCCGGATGGGGCCGGCTCGCTCGCCGTCCCGGGCCAGTCGCTGGGCCGTCACCTGGTCGAGCGGGGCATTCTCCGTGCCGCACCCGAGCAGCGACTGGCTGACGCCGGCCCGGCGGAGCATCGCCTGGATCGTCCGCACATGCACGTCCTCGCCCGAGTGCGAGGCGGCCAGGACCGCCAGCTCCGGGGCGGACAGCTCGAACGCATCGGCCAGGCCCGCCTCGACGAACGCGGCCAGCCCCAGCGGCTTGGCGGCGGAGCGGAGCGACACCATCACCTGGGGGTCGCCGATCACGCGCTCGATGGCGCCATCCGCGCCCACCTGGACCACGTGCCCGCGGTGCCGGCTCTCGGTGACCCCCCCGCGGCGGACCTCGACGAGGATCGGCGGCGCGGCGCCGCGCGGCCACCGGGCGGACGGCGTCCTCGGATGGTCGGGGCGGGGACCGGGAGCGGATGGGCTCGGCAGCGTCGCGGAAGATCGACGTCCTGGCATGCTGCCGCGATGGTAGCGCGTCGGCGGCACGATGCCGGTCGCGCCTGCGCGGGGCTGCCGTAGCGACCGATGCGCCCTCGCGGGTACGGGCCACCGCGCCGCCCCGGGGGCGTCCCGCAGCGACCGGTGCGCCCGCGGGGAGCCCCGCGACCGGCCGCCGGATGCTACGATCGGCCGCGACTCCCCGAGCGATCGACAGGAGCATGCGCATGCCCGGTCCAGTGCCCTCCCCCGCAGTCGGCGACCCCGGAGGGCTCCCGCCGACGGTCCACGTCTCACACCATCCGGCGATCCTCCACAAGCTCGCCCTGCTGCGCGATGTCCGCACCGAGCCGAAGAAGTTCCGCGAGCTCGTGCGCGAGATCAGCTGGCTGGTGGGGTACGAGGCCCTGGCCGACGCCCGGGTCCACGAGGTGCCGGTCCAGACGCCCATGGAGGAGACCGTGGGCGCCGAGCTGGCCGACCGGATCGGCCTGGTGCCCATCCTGCGCGCCGGCCTCGGCATGGTGGACGCGATGCTCGAGCTGATGCCCACCGCGCAGGTCTGGCACCTCGGGCTCTTCCGCGACGAGCGGACCCTTCGGCCGGTCGAGTACTACAACAAGCTGCCGGACTCGGCGACCGTGGACCTGTGCCTGATCCTGGACCCGATGCTGGCGACGGGCGGGTCGGCCACGGCGGCGATCGAGGTCCTGAAGCGCTGGGGCGCGGTCCGGATCAAGCTGGTGAACCTGATCGCGGCGCCCGAGGGAATCCGGGCGGTGACCGCTGCGCACCCGGACGTCCCCATCCACTGCGCCGCGCTGGACCGCCAGCTGAACGAGCGCGGCTACATCCTCCCCGGTCTCGGCGACGCCGGCGACAGGCAGTTCGGGACGGGCCGCGCCGGGTAGATCCGCTCCGGGTGGGCGCCGGTTCAGCGGGCGCACGCCCCCGCCACCGCCGGCCCTGCGCGACCGGCACCGCTCCCTCCGCACGCCCCACCACCGCCTGGGCGCGCGGCCGGCGGGCCCTCAGGTGAACCGGAGCCGCCGGCTGGCGAGCACGAAGAAGACTGCCGCGAACAGCAGCAGGGCGCCCACCTGGACGAGCACCGTCTCAGGCGTCCCCTCGCCGCTCATCACCAGCCGGAACCCTTCTGCCGCATGCATGTGGGGGATGTACGTGCCGATCGTGCCGATGATGCCGCCGGACAGGTAGGAGGGCTCGAAGCCGCCCATCGGGAAGATCCCACTGATGAACGGCAGCACGAACGCGACCAGGGTGCCGAGCGTGTCGGCCTGCCGCCCGGTGCGGGTGATCACGCCGAGCAGCAGCCCGAAGGTGGCGACCACCAGGCCCAGCGCCACCGAGACGGCGAGGAGCCCGGGGAGCGAATTGCCGAGCTCGAGCCTGAAGAGCGCGGCGCCGATCCCGAAGAGGAACACCACCTGGAGCACGACGATGATCGCGTAGGCCACCATCGGCCCCGCGATGATCGACGCTCGGCTGAGCGGCGAGGCCAGCAGCCGCCGCAACGTGCCTTCGTCGCGCTCCCGGTGGAAGGTCTGGCCGATGTGGCCGGTGAGGAAGAAGGCGAACATCACGGCGAACGCCGGCATGAACGAATCGATCAGGTTGACCGGGGCCGTGTTCGCCCCCGTGCCCTCGCTGACGACCGCGATGGGCGGATCGTTCTGCATCGCCTGCAGCTGCGTCATGATCGCCCCCACGGTCTGGGCCTGGACCGCCTGGACCATCTCCGGCGGCGCGGTCTTCAGCAGGCCGACCTGGTCGAGGAACGTGCGCACTCCCTGGGCAAGCTCGCCCTCGAGTGCGACGGGCGAGGCGGCGAAGTTGGCGAGGCCCACGACGACGTCGGAGATGGACCCCTGCGCGGGATCCACGACGACGCTCACCTGCCGGGGCTCGTAGGCGTCGATGCCCGCGCTGAAGCCGGCCGGGATGATGACGGCGGCGGCCCGCCGGCCTTCGGCGACGCGGCGGTCGGCCTCGGCGGCCGAGTCCAGCTCCTCGACGTCGAGCATGGCCATCTGCTGCAGCGTATCGGCCACCTGCCGTCCGTAGGCGCCCTGGTCCTCGTTGACGACGAAGACCCGGACGGTGATGGGAGTGGCGCCGGTGGCCAGGTCGGCGGCGCCCTGCTGGGACAGGCTGAACAGCGTGGAGAACACCAGCGGCAGCAGGAACAGGATCGCGAGCAGGCCCCTATCGCGGAAGGTCACCTGGAGCTCCTTCCAGGTGACGGCGAGGGTGGTGCGGATCGCGGTCACCGTCTCTCCCTCACTCCCATTCGAACCGCCAGGCGCCGACCGCAAAGAACACGGCGGAGAAACCCAGCAGGACGAGGATCGAGTCGAGGACCTCCGGCAGCCCCTGGCCCCGCGTGAGGAGGTCGTAGAAACCGGTCACGGCCCAGTAGTGCGGGGTGATCTGGCCGATGGTGGCCATGCTCTCGTTGACCAGGAACAGGGGGATGAAGCAGCCGCCCAGGAACGCCATCACCCAGAGCGTGAGGCCGGCGAGCCCCCCGATCTGCGCCTCCGTCCGGGCGATGGCGGCGATCAGGATGCCGAGCGAGGTGCAGCACAGCGCGACGGCGAGGACGAGGAGCGCCAGGGCCGGGAGGTCGTTGCCCAGGCGCAGGGCATCGAGGCCCATGAGGGGCAGGAGGAACATGCCGGCTGCGAACAGGAACACGACCTGGACCACGACCACCACGAAGTTGGGGATCAGCTTGCCGATCAGCATCGACCACTTGCCCAGTGGCGCGGCCAGCAGACGGCGGAACGTGCCGGTCTTCTTCTCCTCGTAGATCGACCGGGCGGTGATCTGGGCGGTCAGGAAGATGAACAGCACGGCGAAGCCGGGCACGCCGATCTGGACGCCGGAGATCGTGACCTGCTCCTGCTGTCCGAGTGAGGCCGGCTGCGACTCGACGACGGTGACCAGCGGCCGGTCACGCGACGCCTCGAACTGACGCTGCGCGATGGGGATCGCGAGATCCGCCGACGTGGCGGGGTCGAACGACGGGTTGCTCTGCTGCATCCGTGCCAGTCGCTCCAGGCTGGCGACGATCTGCCCCTCGAGCGACATGGTCCTGGTCACGCCGGCGACCGCCATGGCGACCGCCTCGCTGGTCCCGCGATCGAGGCTGTTGTTGACCAGGCGGAGCGTGGCCGGCGTGCCCGCCGCGACGTCGGCACTGAAGCTGGCCGGGATCACGAGCATCCGCCCGATCTCCCTCGTCTCCAGCTTCGCCAGGGCGTCGGTCTCGCTGTACAGGGTCACGTCGATGCTGGCGCGACGGCCGAGGTTGTCGAGCAGCGCCGTCGCCACGGGCCCGCCGGGATCGTTGTTGACGACCGCGAGCTGCAGGCGCGAGGTGCCGTCTCCCGTGCCGCCGCCAGAGAGCCCGGACACGCCGAGGTACACCATGATGAACACGATCGGCAGCAGGAACGCGCCCACGAGGGCGTTGCGGTCCCTGAGCAGGATCAGGAGGTCCTTCCGGGCGACGCTCAGCATGGCGTGACCGTCACCCTTCCCGCTACTCGCGCAGCTTCTTGCCGGTGAGGTGGAGGAAGACGCTCTCGAGGTTGGGCTCGAAGATCTCCACCGACGTGAACGCCACGTCCAGCGTGTTCAGGTACCCCACGACCTGGACGAGGGCGTCCTGGCTCCGCCGGGTCTCGATCTTGAGAAGGACCGGACCCGGGTGCGCGGCCTGGGGCGGGTGCGCCTCGGCCTCACCCCGGCTCGCCGGTGGCGGGCCCTCCGCCAGCACGCGGGCGGCGCCGGACACGGCCGGCAGGGCCCTGATCTCGGCCAGCATTTCGTCGTCGAGCCGCTCCAGGCCGAGCTGGATGACGCCGCCGCCCAGCATGCCGACCAGATTCCGGATCGTGTCGAGCGCAATGATCCTGCCCTGATCGACGATTGCGACCCGGTTGCAGAGCAGCTCCACCTCCTCCATGTAGTGGCTGGTGTAGACGATGGTCATCTGCCGCTCGCGGTTGAGCCGCTGGACGCTCTCGAAGATGTGGTTCCGGCTCTGCGGATCGACACCCACGGTGGGCTCGTCGAGGAACAGGAGCCGCGGTTGGTGGACCAGGCCGGCGGCGATGTTGACCCGCCGCTTCATCCCGCCCGAGTACCGCTCGATCGCCTCGTCAGCGCGGTCGGCGAGCGCGACGATCTCGAGCACGTCGTCCACCCGCTCGCGGAGCTCGCGGCCCCGCAGCCCGTAGATCCGCCCGAAGAACTGCAGGTTGGCCCGGGCGCTCAGCGTGGGATACAGGGCGAGGTCCTGGGGCACGAGGCCGTTGATCTTCTTCACCTCGGCCGGCTCGGCAACGATGTCGTGCCCGCCGATCCGGGCCGTGCCCGAGGTCGGCTCGAGCACCCCGGTCAGCATCGAGATCGTCGTGGTCTTGCCCGCGCCGTTCGGGCCGAGGAGCCCGAAGACCTCACCCTCCTCAACCGAGAAGCTGATCCCGGCGACCGCGACGTGATTGCCGTACGTCTTGACCAGGCTGTCGGCCTCAAGGATCGCCGGCATGTCGCACCCCCCCCGCGACCGGGCGCGAGACGATCGAGCGGGAGATCCGCCGGGTTGTTGTTCGCGGTCCTGGGCGTGGACCGCCGGGCGAGCGCCCCGCGCCAGTCAACAGGGTGCCGCAGCGCCAGCCCGATTCCTAGGGGCAGAGGTCACATGGTGCCCGGGTGGGCGCAGGTTCAGCCGACGAGCGTCTCCAGCACGGCGGCGACGCCGGCCAGGCTGACCAGCGCCCCGAGCCCGATCCGGAAGGGACGGGGCCGGACGAAGCGGTGCGCCCAGAAGCCCGCGGCCAGCCCCACGACGATCGCGGGGACGGTGGCGGCGAAGACCTGGAGCTGCGCCACGTGATAGGCGCCCTGCCAGGCCAGCGGCGCGAGCCGGACCAGGTTCGTCACCGTGGCGATCACGGTGAAGCGGTTCCGGAAGTCGGCGGGGTCCTCGCTCGAGGGACCCAGGAAGAGCATCAGCACCGGGCCGCCCATACCGAACAGGCCGCTGAGAATCCCGGCCAGGATCCCGGCCGGCAAGGCGAGGAGCAGCGCCCGCCGGGACGGCGCTCCCCCGTTCGATGAGCCCCGGGCAAGGTAGGCGCCGGCCCCCGCGATGGCGATCCCCATGAGCAGCTGCAGGTGGCCCAGGTCGACGCGCGGCAGGAGCAGCGCGAAGACGACGGTCGCGGGCAGGAGGCCCGCGAGCAGCAGCAGCGTCAGCGGCTCCAGGCGCAGGGAGCGGGCGAGCATGCCCACCAGCAGGAAGCTCGCCAGCACGTTCGCGAGGGCCATCCAGTAGAGGCCGTCGAGCAGCGTCAGACCGCCGCTCAGGCCCAGCGGGATGGCGAGAGCAAGCAGCGCGTTGAACACGATCGCGCTCGCGGCACCCGTGAGGCCGCGCACGAAGAAGGCGATGAGCGCGAAGACGCTCAGCACGATGACGTCGGCGAGCACTGCGTCCCTGTCGGCCGGGTGATGCGTCTGCCGGGGGATCCGGCGACGGGGCCCGCGCTGCGCGATCCCGTGCGATTGTCAGGCATCCGGCACGGGCGCATCGCGGCAGACCGACCAGCGGCGGCCACCGACCGCCTGTGCGGCTTCCCCGTTGCGGCGGCCGGTTCCGGTTGCGCGCCACCGGACGCGGGGCGGGACGGCGCGGGCCGAATGGCACTTGGACCCTACGGAGGGTCCCGGTGACATGTGGTCAGACGACTGGCGTCTGGTGGCCGGTGGCGTCGGGACCCTCGATCGTGCCATCATCGGGCGACTCGCTCGCGAACTCCGACCAGCTGCCGCCCCGCGGTTCACCCGGCGCACGCGACACACCCGGCGACCCGGCCGCCATCGGCGCAGTCGGCGGTCCAGGAGGGGGAGCCTATCGAAGCCACGAGCACCCCACAGGCCCGGCCCAAGCCTTGACAACAGCATCCGCCCAGAGGGGAGAGAGAATCCCGGAGGGGAGAGGGAATATGGACACCGTTCGAGGGCGACGTCTGACCTTCCTGGCGATAGCGGCGAGCGTCGCGCTCCTGGCCACCGCCTGCAGCAGCGCGGCGACGAGCGCCCCGGCGTCGGCGGTCGCTCCGGCTGCATCCACGGCCGCGAGCGTCGCGCTCCTGGCCACCGCCTGCAGCAGCGCGGCGACGAGCGCCCCGGCGTCGGCGGTCGCTCCGGCTGCATCCACGGCCGCGAGCGTCGCTCCGGCCGCGCCGAGCGTCCCGGCATCCGCCGCTCCCGCCTCGGCGGCTCCCGCCGCGAGCACGGCAGCCGCGGCGTCGACGCCGCTCAAGGTGGCCCTGGTGGCCCCCAGCGCGCGGAACGACCTGAGCTGGACCCAGACGATGGTGGCGGCGCTGCAGAGCCTCCAGCAGAGCGACAACCTGCAGATCGCCATCTCGGACAACCAGTTCGTGGTCTCCGACGCGGGCAACATCATTCGCCAGTACGCGTCCGAGGGCTACAACCTGATCATCGCCCACGGGTCGCAGTACGGGTCCACCATCCAGCAGCTGGCGCCGCAGTTCCCCAGGGTCTCCTTCGCCTGGGGCACCGCCGGCTCGACCTACAACCTGCCCAACGTCTTCGCCTACCTCGCCGCCGCGAACGAGGGCGGGTACGTGGAGGGCGCCATGGCGGCCATGCTGAGCAAGTCCCACATCCTGGGCGCGATCGGCCCCATCGCCGCGGGTGACGACAAGCTCTTCATCGACGGCTTCGCGGCCGGCGCCAGGGCGGTCGACCCGAAGGTCACGATCCACCCGGTCTACACCGGCTCCTACAGCGACGCCAGCCTGTACGCCACCGCGGCCAAGACGTTCGTGGCCGGTGGCGCGGACGTGCTGGCCGGCACCACCCAGGCCTCGTCGGGCGCCATCGGCGTGGCCGCCTCGAACCACCTGCCCTGGTTCGGCAACGACTGGCCCATGGACACCCTCGCCCCGAAGAGCGTGGTGGCCACCGAGGTCTACAACTGGGCCCCGGCGCTCCACCAGATGTTCACCGAGATCCGGGGCGGGACCCTGGGCGGCGCCACGTACTCGATCACGCTCGGCAACGGCGGCGAGGTGATCCAGTACAACGCCGGGTTCGCCCTGCCGGCCAACGTGAAGGCCAAGGCCGACGCGCTGGTCAAGGCCATCACCGACGGGACGCTGACTCCGCCCCAGTAGGCAGATCGCCGGGCGGCGGCTCGGTGCCCGCGCGCATGGACGCGTCCCCCATGTGCCGATCGCATCGGGCTGCCGCCCGCAGCATCAGTGACAGGGTGGCTGGCCGCGCAGGCCACGCGGCCGCGCATCCCTGCGGCCGCGCCGGGCTCAGCGCGGAGGCGACTCCGTCGCAAGGAAGGCGTTCCGGATCGTCGCGTAGCAGCCGCAGGTCAACGCCTCGAGCGCGACCGGGTCGAGGATCCTGACGGCGCCGCGCCGGTGCACCAGGGTGCCGGCCAGCTGCAGCGTCTCGAGCGCGAGCGTGACCTTGGGACGTGACGCCCCGAGCAGCCCCGCCAGCTGCTCGTGCGTGCAGGGGAACTCGTCCCGCTCGATGCGGTCCCGGGTCGTCAGCAGGCAGCGCGCCATGCGGGCCTCCAGCGGGTGGAGCCGATGGCAGGCCGACACCTGCACGCAGTCCACGAATCGGGCGCCCATGTAGCGGAAGATCGAGGTCCGGAACGGCGGGTTGCCATCGAGCAGTGCGCGGAGGTCGTCGGTCGTCAGCTGCGCGACGTTGCCGCCGATCAGGCACACGATCTCCGTCGGCGCGGGCACCGAGCCCAGGGCAGGCGCGATCTCGATCGCCCCCTCGCGACCCACGGTCGCGATCGACGTGAAGCTGCCCAGGCGGTCGGCGACCACGAGCGAGAACAGGCCCCCCAACGGGAACGTGACGCTGTCCATCGGCTCGCCGGGCAGATAGACGGTCTGGCCGCGGGTGGCCTTCCGCACGGTGACCCGCGGGGCCACCTGCTCGAGCATCGGGATCGGCAGGGTGGCCAGGAGCCTGTTCCTCAGGAGCACGCCCGCGTCCGTCATGGCTCCCCTGCTCTCCGCCATTGCCCCCTGTCACACGAGTGTAGGCGAAGGCGGCCCTTCGTTCCGCCGGGCACCGACACGTGCCCGTAGCGTGAGGGTGAGCGCTGGTCCGGCCGTACGCAACCGGGTCGGACGCGCGGATGACAGACAGGAGTACCGCTCGATGGCTGAGCGCAAGAAGCTCGTGATCCTGGCGACGCACGGTCCGGACCAGCCGGAGATGG
>JAJYGO010000476.1 GCA_021785115.1 Chloroflexota bacterium
GCTGTCCATCGGGTGGTCGTAGAAGTTGTTGCTCTCCGCGACCTTGCTGTAGTAGCGGATCAGGTCTGCGGCCTCCTCGACCTCGCCCAGGGCCTCGAGCCGCGTCTTGCCCACCTCGATCGCCATGAGGCCCGCGTACTCCATCTGGCGCTCCGAGATGAGCTCGGCGGCGCGGCGGAGGATCTCGAGGCGCTTCTCCCAGCCCAGGCGGAACCAGGCGGACTGCGCCCGGCGGGCGGCGGCGATCGCGTCCTGCACGTCCTTGCGCGCGCCCTTGGCGAACGTGCCGACGAGGATCTCGCTGTCGATGGGCGACCGGACCTCGAAGGTGCCCTCGCCTTCGCGCTCCCTGCCATCAACGAGGTTGCGGTGGTACTGGCCCAGCCGAGCCTTCGCCTTCTCGAGCCCCGCCTCGTAGAGCTGGTGCAGGGTCTCGTTGTCGGCCGACAGCGTGGCGTAGGTGATCTTGATGCGCTCGGCGGTCATTGGCTGCTCCCGTGTGGCGCGCGCGTCCGGGCAGCCGGGCGCGGGGCCGAGGTCGATCGTTGGGGCCAGTCTAGTCCCGGCGGGGAATGCGGCGAAGGTCGGGGTAACCGGGCCGTCGAGCCGAGCGCGGGCGGATCCCTGCCGCCACGTCCCCCTCGAGGTCCCCTCGACGCGCCCCTCCGCGCCCCCCTCGACGTGCCTCTCGACGCGCCCCTCGACACGCCCCTCCGCGTCCCCCCCGACGCGCCTCTCCGCGTCCCCCCTCGAAGTCCCCCTCCGTGAGTCGGGTCGGACTCGAAATCGGCCTTGCCAAGCGTGGCCTCCGCCCCGTGCCCCGCTTCCGCGCCGCTGACCGCGCGGCGCCGCCTGCGGGTTGAGTCTGTCGCGACTCACGGCCGGTACCGGGAGGTAAGACGCGGCCCGAAAGCCTGTGTCCTGCAATGAGCCTGGCTCCTTGCGCTTCCCGCTTGTCGCTCTGTAACCAGTCAGTTCCATCTTCGAGATCCGTGTGGCCACCGGGGCCGCCGCGGGCGGCGTGCTCGCCGCCATGCTGCCGATGCACGACGGGCGGCAAGGCGTGGACGATCGAGCTCCTGGACCGGGACGTTGAGGTCCTCCGGCGCGGGGTCCGCTCCTACCGTGGACTCCCCTACCCGACCAGAGCCGCGACGACCTCCGCGATCGACGGGGCGACCGCGTCGGGCCGGTAGCCGCGCGCCCCCCGGGCCGCCTCGGCCAGCTCGGCATCACCGTGCTTGCCCGTCCGCACGAACACCGTCCGAAGCCCGGCGCGCCGCCCGCCCCCGATGTCGTTGAACACGTCATCGCCCACCATCGCGAGGTGGTGGCGCAGTAGCCTGGGCTCCCCGCGAGCCGACGCCCCCGTGGCCATCCGCTCCGCGGCGACGCGGAAGAAGGCCGGGTCGGGCTTTCCTACCGTCCGCGCCTTGCGCTTCGTCGCCCACTCGAGGCCCACGAGGAACGTGCCGGCGTCGAGCGTCGGGCCCTCTGGCGTGAGCCACCAGGGGTTGCGGTGCATGCCGACCAGGACCGCGCCGCGGAGGACCAGGCGGAACGCGCGATTGAGAGTCTCGCGGGTGAGCTGGTCCGGGGAGTCGCCCAGGATCACCGCCGCGACGTCGCGCCCCTCGGCCAATGCCGCGTCGACGGCCGCAGCGTCGAGGACGGCCAGGCCGTCGAACTCGGCCCGCGCGTCGTCCGAAGTGATCACGTAGACCGGGCGACCGGCGAACTCGCGACCCGCCAGCTCCGCGGACGCGGTCAGGGCCGACTGGAACCGGTCCGCCGGCGTCGCGAACCCGACCGAGCGCCCCCAGCGGGCCAGGGTCGCCCGCGAGACGAGCGAGGTGTTGGTCACGACGAGGTACGGGAAGCCGACCCGCTCGAGCGCCGCCAGCGCCTCTGGGGCGCCCGGGACGGCCGCGCCCTTGAGCACGAGCACGCCGTCGAGGTCGAGCAGGAGGCCGCGGACACCGTGCAGAGCTGCACGCAGGGAATCGTCGCGAGGGGGCAGGTCGGGCATGATGCGCAGCGTACCCAAGGAGGAACGACCGCATGGCACTGCTCGACGGGCGGAAGGCGCTCGTGTTCGGGGTGGCCAACGACCACTCGATTGCCTGGGGCATCGCGAAGGCGCTGCACGCCGAGGGCGCGACCGTGGGCTTCTCGTCCGTCGAGAGCCTCATCGAGCGCCGGGTCCGCCCGCTCGCCGAGTCGATCGGCAGCCCGTTCATCGAGGCCTGCGACGTCAGCAGCGACGATGACATCCGGGCGGTGATGACCAAGTGGGGCGAGCAGCAGGGGGCGCTCGACGTGCTGGTTCACGCGGTGGCCTATGCGAAGCGCGAGGACCTCTCGGGCTCGTTCGTGGACACCTCGCGCGACGGATTCGCGCTCGCGATGGACGTGTCGGCATACTCGCTCGTCGCACTGGCCCGCGAGGCGCGACCGTACCTGCACCGCGGCTCCTCGATCCTGACCCTGTCCTACTACGGCGCCGAGAAGGTGGTCAGCCACTACAACGTGATGGGCGTGGCGAAGGCCGCGCTCGAGGCCTCGGTCCGGTACCTCGCGGCAGATCTCGGCCCAGACGGGATCCGGGTCAACGCGATCTCGGCCGGCCCGATCCGCACCCTGTCCGCGGGCGGCATCGCCGACTTCCGCAAGCTCTACGGCCCGTTCGACACGATCGCGCCGATGCGCGCGCACATCACCATCGAGGACGTGGGCAAGTCGGCCGTGTACCTTGGGTCCGATCTATCGAGCGCGGTCACGGGCGAGGTGGTGTACGTGGACGGCGGGTTCAACATCCTGGGCGTCCCGACCATCGACTGACGGTAGGGGCGCCGATGACGCCATGAGCCCCTCCGGCCACTCGGACCGGGGGTCGGCGCGAGCCGGCCGGCCTCGAACGCGGAGGCCGACATGGGTGGTGTCGCAGGGGCCGCAGTGCGCGAGACCGGTGTCGACGATCCCCCACATCCCGGGGCGCGGCGGTACTGGACCCTTCGGGCTCCGGCCCCGGGTCGCACCGGGCCCGGTTGCCCGGGAGCTTGCCCGGAGGCGGCGGCGGAACCCCGAGACCCTGGCCTCAGGCCGCCCGGTGGATCGTCGGGACCGCCAGCCGCGCCCCGTCCGCGCGGCGGATCAGCCTCGCGAACTGGGACGGGACCCACCAGCGAAGGAAGTACAGCCGGCAGCCGATGCACACGCCCGTCGCGGCCAGGAACGCCTGGAGCGCGGCCACGGCGCCGACAAGGACCCAGCCCACGGGTGTCGCGCCGACCACGAATGCGATGGCCGCGAGGCCGATGAACGTGGCGCCCAGCGCCTGGGCGAAGCGCGGCGGGTACTCGTGCTCGGGCTCGGTCTGGCCAAGTCGCAGGGCGGCGCGGATGGCCGGCCACGGGCGGCCGGGCAGGAACCAGCGGATGCCGAGGGCGGCGGAGACGGCAAGGTCGGCGCCGACGAGGACCGCGAGCAGGGGGAGGTTGGCAACGAACGCCAGGACGAACATCGCGGCCGAGACGCCGGCGCCGAAGCGCTGGCCGCGAGGGTCGATGAAGCGGGCGGGCGGGGTTAGGACGGTCACTTGGAGCTCCGGGATCGAGGGGGACGGACGCGCGCCACGAGGCGCGACGACGATTCAGGGGACGCGAGGCCCGGAGCGGCGAGCGAGCTAGGCGCGGACGACCGCGCGCTCGACCGCCTCCGGCTCTCGCCGGGGACAGGAGCAACAGCGGCCAGTGCGGCCCTCGCGGGCGATCCCGATC
>JAJYGO010000208.1 GCA_021785115.1 Chloroflexota bacterium
AGGTTCCCGGACGCAAACACGCCGCGTGACGAGGTGCGCTGGGCCTCGTCGACGCGCGGGCCCCTCGTGTCCGGATCCATCTCGAGGCCGCCGAGGCGCGCGAGCTCGTGGTCGGGGATCCAGTCGCCGCTGAACACCACCGTGTCGCACGCGATCCGGTGCAGGGCTCCGGTGGCGACGTCGGTGACCTCCACGGCCTCCACCCGTCCGCGCCCGAGGATGTTCGTGACTCGCTGTCCGGTTCGCACGGGGATCCGCCGCCAGCCCGCCGTCGCCGCCCGGAGCAGCGGGTAGGTCTGGTCGACCTCGTGCTCGGTCACCATCGCGACCACCCGCGCTCCCGCGTGGGCAAGGGTCAAGGCGGCGGAGAAGCTCACATGCTCGGCACCGACGATCACCGCGCGCCACCCGACCCGCCGGTGCTGGAGGTGAACGAGCTGCTGCAGCGACCCGGTCGTGAGGATCCCCTGCGGCCGCGACCCAGGCACCAGGCGAGCCGATCTCGGCCGCTCGCGGCAGCCGGTTGCAAGGATCACCGCACCGGCCTCGATGGCCTCGACCCCGCGGGGGCTCGTGGTGGCAAGGGTCGTCGGTCCCGCCCAGCCGGTCGCCGAGGTCTCGGTCAGGATCTCCACGCCGGCCCGCTCCGCGCGGCGAACGTACTTTGCCGCGTAGCGGGGGCCGGTCGTCGCGACGTGCAGGTCGCGCAGGCCGTAGCCGAGGTGGTCGGAGTGCCGGGGGATGCCGCCGGCGTTCGCTTCTCGATCGAGCACGCTCACCTGCGGGATCCCGAGCCGCCGCAGCTCGATCGCGGCCGCGAGGCCCGACGGGCCCGCGCCCACGATCAGGACGTCCGCGGAGCGGCTCACTCGTCCTCCAGCCCGAGGATCGCCTCGACGGGCCGCCCCGTCTCGGCGCCGAGGAGCTCCGCGACGCGGGCCGAGCAGAAGAACCCCTGACAACGCCCGAGCGTCGCCCGGGTGCGCCGGCGAAGCCCGTCCACCGAGCGCGCCGGGATGGGGGCGTGGCAGGCGTCCCGGATCTCGCCCTCGGTCGCTCGCTCGCAGTGGCAGACGATCCGCCCGTACTGCGGATGCGCTCGGATGCGGGCGTCGTCCTGGTAGGGGCGAGGGAGCGCCTCCCCGAGGTTCGGCATGCGGATCGGGGCGAACTCATCCTTCGGGGAGAGCTCGAGGCCCACCTCCTTCAGCATGCCGGCCACATGCTCGGCGATCGCCATCGAGGCGGTGAGGCCCGTGGAGCGAATGCCTCCCACGCAAACGTAGCGCCGGTCGGGGTCGGCCGCGATCTGGTAGTCGGCGTGCTCGGTCGCGGCCCGAAGCCCCGCATAGACGGCCGTGACCTCCTCCTCGAGCAGGCGCGGCATGATCGCCCGCCCCTTCTCCAGCAGCCCCCGGAGCCCCGCGGGGGTCGATTGGGTCCCGGCCCGGTCCTCGATGTCCTCGGCGGTCGGGCCGAGCATGACGTTTCCGAACACCGTCGGGGCGACCAGCACCCCCTTGCCCATCTTCGTTGGCACCGGGAGCAGGACGTGGGAGACGAGCCCTCGCGCGAGCTTGTCGAACACGATGAGCTCGCCCCTTCGCGGGGTGACCGTGAAGGTCTCATGGCCGAACATCCGGTCGAGCACGTCGGAGTTCAGCCCGGCGGCGTTCACCACGTAGCGGGCTGCGACCTCGCGCCCGCCGGGCCCGAGGAGCACGGTGACACCCTCCTCGTCCCGCGCGCCAGCGACCTGAGTGTCGAGCAGCAGCGCGGCGCCGTTGACCATCGCCTGGGTCGCGAACGCGAGCGGCGTGGTGAACGGGCAGATGATGCCCTCGTCGGGGATGCGGAGCCCCCCGAGCGCCCTGGACGCAAGGTTCGGCTCGGCCGCGTACACCTCCTCGGCCGTCAATCTCGCCGCGGCCGGGTAGCCGTTCGCACGGGCCTTCTCCTCGATGCCGTCGAGGGCCGCGAGCTCGTCCTCGTTCCACGCGACGAGCAGCGCGCCCACCCCCTCGATGGGGATGCCGGCCGGGACGGCGTAGTCGGCGAGCAGGTCGTGGCCGCGCCGGACGAGCGCGGCCTCGAGGGTCCCGGGGGTCGCGTCGAAGCCCGTGTGCCAGATCGCGGTGTTGGCCTTGCTCGTGCCAGCCCCGACGTCCGGCCCTGCCTCGACGAGGGCGACCTCCAGCCGGTAGCGGGAGAGCTCCCGCGCGATGGCGGCACCCACCACGCCGGCGCCGATCACCGCGACATCGAAGGGAGCCCGGGTCACGCGATGGCCTCCGGGCCCCGCCCCTGGAGCGCGATCGTGGCCTCAGCGGCTCTTCGCCAGGCATCCAGGCGGCTCGCGGCCTTGTCGGCGGAGATCGAGGGCTCGTAGGTCGCAGACGGCGCCCACCCCGCGGTGACCTCGATGGCGTCGGTCGCGTCACCGACCCCGAGGCGGGCGAGCGCCGCGACGCCGAGCGCGGTGGCGTTGGGAGAGGGGTAGACCTCGACCGGGGTCTGGAGGAGGTCGGCCTGGGCCTGCATCAGCAGGCGGGAGCGCGTGAGGCCCCCGTCCACCCGCAGGCGCCCGAGCGGCCGCCCGAGGTCCTCTGCCGCGGCTCGGGCGAGGAAGGCGACCGCTGCCGCGAGCCCCTCGATGACGGCCCGCACGAGCTGGGCCCGTCCGGTGGCGAGCGAGAGCCCGACGAAGGCGCCCCGGGCCGTGGGCCGCCAGAAGGGCGCGGCGAGGCCGGCGAGCCCGGGGACGAACGCCGCTCCCTCGGCGGAGGACGCCCGCCCGCCCACGACGTCGAGCTCGGCCGGACCGCCGATCAGGCCGAGCTCGGCGAGCCAGGAGACCGCGGCCCCTGCCGTGTACACCTGCCCGTCCAGGCAGTAGGTGGTCTCGCCGCCGAGCCGCCAGGCGACGCAGGCAACGAGCCCCGAGGTGGAGCGGCGCGGCGAGGTGCCGACGGTGGTGAGCAGGAAGGCCCCGGTGCCGTACGTGCACTTCGCGTCCCCTGGCGCGAGACAGGACTCGGCGAACAGGGCGGCCTGCTGGTCGACCGCGAGGCCGGCGAGGGGGAGCGGGGAGCCGAAGGCCTTCGTCTCGCCGATCACGCCGGCGCACGGGCGAACCTCCGGCAGCGACCCCGGGTCGAGCCCGAACGCCCCGCACGCAGCCTTCGACCAGACCGTGCGGTCGAGGTCGAGCAGCATCGTGCGCGAGGCGGTCGCGGCATCGGTGACGTAGGTGCCGCTCAGGCGATGAAGGAGCCACGAATCGGTGGTCGTGACCACGCCCTCCCGGTGGCCACGACCTCTCAGCCAGGCCATCTTCGGTGCGGCGAAGTAGGGATCAAGAGGGAGTCCGGTGATCGCCTGGAGCTCATCGGCGCGGCCGGCGAGCCGTTCGGTGACGTCCACCGCGCGCCGGTCCTGCCACGAGATGGCGGCGGTGAGCGGGAGCCCTGAGCCAGGATCCCAGGCCAGGACGGTCTCTCCCTGGTTGGCGAGGCCGACGGCCTGGACGGGGACGGCCGCCCTGTGCCGGGCGGCCGTCCCCGCCTCGAGGACCGATGACCAGAGCTCCTCCGGGTCCTGCTCGACCCCGCCGTCCGCGGTCGCCCGCGGGTGCACGGGCGCCTCGGCCTCGGCGAGGATCTCCCCGCCCGGGGCGACGACGAGGGCCTTGGTGGAGGAGGTCCCCTGGTCGATCGCGAGGACGTTCACGCCGCGCCTACGCCTGCGGCACGCGCGAGGCCTCGGCGGGGGTCGTCGTGGTCCCCGGCATGGTGAACCGCCGCTTGGTGGCGAGCATGTAGCCAAAGTACACGAGCCCGATCGCCACCATCACCAGCACGTACACCCATGGCCCGAGGAAGGAGCTGTCGCGGAAGATCGAGAGCTCGAACACGAGCCAGACGAGGGAGACGACGATCACCGGCATCTCCCACCGACCGAGGTTGAACCCGTGCTCCGGGGGGAGCTTGCGACGGGTCGCCGCGTAGAGGAGCACGACCACGAAGTAGATGATGGCCGGCATCAGCGTGGCGGCGCTGAAGAGCTTGAACAAGGTGTCGGTCCTGGTCGCGAACGCGGCGAGCACGACCTCGATCAGGAGCCCGACCACGAAGGTGGCGACGAGCGGGGTGCCGAACCGCGGGCTCGCCTTGCGCATCGCAGGATACCCGGGGAAGCGCTCGTCCCTGGCCATCGCCCAGGCCACCCGGCTCGCCGTGATGTAGATGACGAGGCCGCAGGCGAAGATCGAGAACAGGACGAAGACGAGGAACACCTTGCCGATGACCGAGCCGAGGACGTGGGTCACGATGTCGGCGACCGGCGTGCCGGAGGCCGACAGCGCCTTGATGTTGTAGCTCGCCGCGCTGATCGCGACCAGGAACAGCATGCCGAGCACGCCCGAGAGCACGACCGAGGACCACATGGCCCGGGGGACGGTCCGCTCGGGCTCGGCCGTCTCCTCGGCGAGGTTCCCGCTCGCCTCGAAGCCCACGATCGTGAACGCGCCGAGCAGGAAGGCGAGCACCCAGGCACTGTCGTGCCCGAGGCTGCCGAGCGCGAAGTAGTGGGGCGCGGAGGCGGCCACGCCCTTGCTGAACAGGTGCCCCCAGGTGAGCTTCCTGGTGGCGGCTCCGACCAGCAGGATCAACACGGTGAGCCCGCCGATCCCGACGACCTCGGTCCCGACCGCGGCGTTGTTCACGCGCTCGGACCAGAGCGTCGAGACCATGATCAGCACGCCCTGGATCGCGACCACGACCGCGGTGACGAACCAGGTGTTGGCCTCCGTGCCCACGTAGTTGAACAGGCTCGGGGTCACCGCCGAGGCCAGCGCGTAGTCCACCGCCACCACGTCGACCACCAAGAAGGCGAACACGAACCACCCGACGAGCCACCCGATGTAGGGGTTCGCGAGGCGCGACATCCACTGGTAGGCGTAGCCGGCGAGTGGCATCCGCGAGGCGAGCGCGCCGAAGACCAGTGCGACCATGACCTGCCCGACGATCACGAGCGGCCAGGTCCAGATCCCGAGCGGCCCCGAGGAGTTCAGGATCGCGCCGTAGGTGGTGAAGATGCCGGTCGTGATCGAGATGAACGAGAACCCGATCGCGAAGGAGGCGAATCGCCGCAGCGTGCGATTGAACTCCTGCTTGTACCCGAACTGCTCGAGCGTGGAGCCGCCCGCATCCTTTGCTTCCATCCACCCCTTCCTTTCCCCGGCCCCTCAGCCGGCCCGGCGGTCGTCCTGGGAGGTCGGGGCGACGAGCACCGTCGCTCCGGCGGCCTCCAGGGAGCCGACGATCTGTGGATCCGCGTGGTCATCGGTGATGACGGCGGTGAGCGTGGCGAGGTCGCACACCTTGGCGAGGGCGATGCGACCGAGCTTTGAGGAGTCCGCCAGCACGTAGCGCTCGGCGGCGTGCTCGATGATGATCCGCCGTGAGGCGATCTCGTCGGGGTAGTAGTCGGTGAGCCCGATCTCGGGGTGGACGGCGCCGGAGCCGAGGAAGGCCTTGTCGGCGAAGTAGGCACCGAAGAAGGCCTCGGCGTGGGCCCCCGAGCACGCGAGGTCCCCGCCGCGCACGCGGCCGCCGGAGGTGATGACCTCGACCCCGTCGCGGCTCCCGAGCTCGATCGCCGCGAGCAGCGAGTTGGTGAGGACCTTCCCGTGGTAGGTGTGGGGGAGCGCCGCCGCCACCTCGGCGACCGAGGTTCCGATGTCGAGGATCAGGGTGTCGGTCGGCTCCACCAGGGACGCGGCCAGGTGCCCCATCGCGCGCTTGCGGTCGACGTGCTGGACGCGTCGCTCCTCGTAGGGCGGCTCGAACGCGCGGGGGGAGCTCCGTGTGGCCCCCCCGTAGACGCGGCGGACGAGCCCCTCACGCTCCAGCGCCAGCAGGTCGCGGCGGATCGTCTCCACGGAGACGCTGAACCGCTCGGCGAGGTCGTCTGCCCGAACGAGGGGGCGGACCTTCACCTGCTCGATGATCTCGAGTCGTCGCTCGGCGGGGATCGGGGTCGGATCGCTCATGGCTTCATGACATCGAGGGTTACTGTGGAAAGCTGACCGAATGTGTGGGAAGTCAAGCACAGTCGTGGATTCGAATGCAAGCTGCAGATCGCTTCGGATCGGCTCCACCGGACAGCTCGCCGGGCTCGGCGACCCGGCGGCGCGCTCACGCTGTGGGGCTTCCGGGACCGGTGACCGCCAGGTGCTCGACCGCTCCGGGAGCGGCACCGAGGCGACGTCGCAGTGGCGGGAACGGGGACGTGACCCCCACCGAACGTCCGTGGTCCCCTCCGTTGCGGCGGATTCACAAATAGTCCCTTCGAGCCATGGCCGATGCCTCGCCGCCCCCGTTCGATAGTCGAAGGGAACGGACGAAGAGGTCAGGTTTGCGATGAACCGTTCACACGCCGCGACCGAGCGCGAGCTCTTGGATCGCCTTGCCGCGGGCGGCCAGGCGCCGTTTCGGGCGATGGCCGAGTCAAGTCCGAACGCGATGTGGATCTACGATGCGAAGACGCTCGCGTTCCTTTGGGTCAACGACGCGGCGGTCGCCCGCTACGGCTACTCCCGGGAGGAGTTCCTGGCGATGCGCCTCGTCGACGTCCGCCCGCCCGAGGACGTCGAGGGGTTCCTCGAACACATGCAAGCCCTGGGACAGGACCCGAATCCCGGCCAGCTCTGGCGCCACCGTGCCAGAGACGGCACGATCATCGAGGTTGAGGTGACGGGGGGACCCGTGTCCTATGCAGAGCATCCGGCTCGGTTCGCGATCGTGCGGGACGTCACCGCGCTCCTTGAGGCTCGTCGGGAGGCGGAGCAGCGGGCGCGACGGCTCGAAGCCCTGCACGCCATCGACCGGGGCATCATCCAGGCGGCCTCGATCAAGGACATCGCCCGGGCCGCCCTCGGGCACGTGCGAGACCTCGTGCCCTGCGACGGGCTCGGTCTCACGCTGATCGACGCGGCCACCGACACGGCCATGACCTTCCTGTGGGAGCGCCCAGACCCTGCCGCGTTGACCGAGCGGGAGCCCTTTGAGCTCGCCCCCTATCGGAGCATCCTCGCCACCCTACGGTCCGAGGGGAGCTACCTCATCAGGGACCTCCGGGCGGAGCCCGACCTTCCCCCCATCCTCGCCCGGCTGCGCGACGCGGGCCTGGTCTCGGTCGCCTCGGTGGCGCTGCTCCGGGCAGACGATCTGCTCGGCTTCCTTGCCCTGTACGCCCGTCACCCGGGAGCGTTCGGGGTGCGGGAGACCGAGGTCGTCAGGGAGGTCGCCGACCAGCTCGCCATCGCGATCACCCAGGTCCTCCTACGACGCCGGGAACGGGAGCTCGCGGCCGAGCGGCTCCGGCTGCTGTCCGACCTCGTCACCGCCCAGGAGGAGGAGCGGCGGCGGATCGCGGCGGACCTGCACGACGACGTCATCCAGAAGGTCGCCGCGCTGACGATGCGGCTCGACATGGCCGTGAAGCGCCATCCCGAGCTCGCCGGCGACGCCCAGTTCGCCCGCCTCCGCGGCGTCGCCGCCGACTCGATCGCAGCGCTTCGAACCGCGACGTTTCGCCTGCGGCCTCCGAGGCTCGATCGTGAGGGGCTCGGAGCCACCCTTCGCGCCTACCTCGCCGAGGAGATCGGGGATGCGCCGGTCGCCTACTCGGTGGAGGACCGCTACGAGGGGCGGCTCGAGGATCCCGTGCGCACGGCGCTGTTTCGCATCGCCCAGGAGGCGATCGTGAACGCGCTCAAGCACGCGGGCGCATCGTCGCTGAGGGTCGAGCTTCGCGAGGCCGCGGGCGGGTGTGTGCTCCGGATCACCGACGACGGCATGGGATGGGACCTCAGGGGCCGACCGGAGTCGCCGGCCGGCCATCTCGGGCTCACGGCGATGCGGGAGCGGGCCGAGAGCCTCGGCGGATGGCTTCGGATCCAGACCCGCTCCGGCGCCGGGACCACGGTAGAGTGCTTTGCCCCCGTGGCGCCCTGACCGCCAGGCAATGCGGACGCTCTCGCGCCCCGAAGCGGCCGGGGGTCCACTGTCCGACCCGCTCGCTCGAGCCAGGCCGGTGCGCCGTCCATCGCGAGGCGGAGCCGGTGGGCCGTGGGCGTGCCGGCTGCGACAATCCGAGCCGGACGAGTCGAGCGTCCACGCAGGGCAGGGGAGTGCCGCTCGCGCGCGACCAGGCGGCGGAGGTGCTGGCGGCGCTCGCCTTTGGCCTGCTCGACGACGGGCTGGTGGCGGTGGACGACCTGCCCATCCGGATCCTGCAGGGGCGCGCCATGGGCCGCCTGTCCGAGATCGGGGTGAGGCTCGGCTTTGCCGGCGGCCGGGCCATCGGCTGGCTGCTCGGCGGTGCCGTCTCCCCGGGGGACGCGTAGGCGCCACCAGGTCTTCGGATTCAGCCGAGCGTCGCGCGGACCAGGGCACCCGGCTCGGGCCCCGCTCCGGTGATCTCGGTGCCGTCGGGCGACCAGATGCCCGAGCCACCGGCCGCCCGGTCGCAGCCGCCGCCGGTCGAGCCGGCGAAGCTGGCCACGGCTACCCAGACGCCGTGGTGGGCCGCGACCCGGCGGGCGCGCTCGCCGACCACGGCGGCATCGTCTGCGGTCTCGAGCACGCCCGCGACGTAGGCGTCCATGCCCAGGGTCGCGGTGTCCGACGCGTGCTGCAGGACGCCGGTGTCCTTGCAGACCGCAAGGCCCAGGCGCCAGCCGTCCACCTCGAGCACGGCCGGTCTCTCGCCGGGGCTGAACAGGCTCGCCTCGGCCGCGCCCAGCCACATCTTCCGGTGCGCCACGCGCGCGGCGGTGCCGTCGATGGCAAGCATCGCGATGTACGAGCGGCCCGTCCCGCTCCGCACGGGGGCGCCGGCCAGCGCCACCGACCCCGTGTGGGCGCACGCCCGGACGAGGGGCGTCAGTCGGGGATCGCGGTCGGCGATCGGCCGGGCGTCCAGCTCGTACCCGGTCAGGGACAGCTCGGGGAAGACCACCACCCGAGCTCCCGCGGAGCGAACGGTTGTCGCGTGCGTGATCGCGTTCGCCGCGACATCGTGCGGCTCGCAGGGCGGCTGGGCAACCGCGATCGTGAGGGGAACAAACGCGTTCCAACGCGTCCTCCTCTCGCGACCTCGGCCAAGACGACAGCCAGGCTCTCGCGTCGGTCCCTGCCGTCACAGGGCCACCGGCACTTGCCTCATGCGCCACGTCTCAACCACCTGCTCCGCGCATCGTTCAGGACGGCTCAGGATGCCGCCCGAACTTTCCCCCACAGGCGCCCTTCCAGGAATTCGGAACGACGTGCGCGGAACCGCTTGTACTCCTCGACGCCTGAGCAAAGCAGACACACCCTCTCGGGTATTCGCGCCCCACAGGCGGATGTCGACTGTGCCTCGGAAATGCTAGTCTCCGGCAATAGCGTGCCGCTCCTTGTTCGGCGGCCGCGACCGGACGTGGGTCGATCGGGTTCCCTCGGGGAGGTGAGGGTCATGGACGCTCGCGGGACACGCAGGTGGTGGGCGCTGGGAGCGATCATGCTCGCCGTGCTCGCCGCGGGGCTCGACGTGACGGTCCTGAGCGTCGCCCTGCCGACGCTCGCCACCGCGCTGCGAGCCTCCGAGTCCGATCTCCAGTGGTTCTCCTCGGGCTACGCGCTGGTGCTCGCGGCCGGGATGCTGCCGGCGGGGCTCCTCGGAGACCGGTATGGACGCAAGAGGGTCATGCTGGCCTCCCTGGTGCTGTTCGGGGCGGGCTCGGTGGCGTGTGCGACTTCGCGCTCCCCGGCCGCGTTCACCCTGAGCCGGTTGGTGCTGGGGCTCGCCGCTGCGGGACTCGTCGTGATGGCGGTCTCGGCCTTGACCGTGCTCTTCTCCGAGCAGGAGCGCCCCCGTGCGGTGGCGATCTGGGGGGGCGTGAACTTCCTGTCGCTCCCCGTCGGCCCGATCCTCGGGGGATGGCTCCTCACCCATCGCTGGTGGGGCTGGGTGTTCCTCATGAACGTCCCGGTCGCGGCGCTCGGATTCCTCGCGGTGGCCGCGCTGGTGCCGGAGTCTCGTGCCGCGGAGCGTCCCCGCCTCGACGGGGTCGGGGTGCTCGCCTCGAGCGCCGGCCTGGTCGGGATCACCTACGGGCTGATCGAGGCGGGGCAGCGGGGATGGGGAGACGCCGGTGCGCTCGCCCCGCTTGCCGCAGGGGTGGCGCTGGTCGTGGCGTTCTTCCTCTGGGAGGCCCGGGTCGGGCGCCGGCCCGGCGGCCAGCCGCTCGTGGACCTCGCCCTGTTTCGCTCCGCCTCCTTCACCTGGGGCGTCGTCCTCGTCGCCATCCTGGTCCTCGCGATGATCGGCGTGATGTTCGCCATGCCCCAGTACTTCCAGGCGATCCTCGGCGCGAACACCCAGGGGTCGGGCGTTCGCCTCCTCCCCCTCGTCGGCGGGCTGCTGGCCGGTGCGGTCCCCGCGGACCGCATCGCGAGGAGGATCGGCGCGAAGCTCACGGTGGCGCTCGGCTTCGCGGTGCTCGCAGCCGGGCTCGGGCTCGGGGCCACGACGACCCTGGCCTCGGGCGACGGGTTCGTCGCGGTGTGGATGGCCGTCGCGGGGCTCGGCATGGGGCTCACGCTGGCCACTGCGGCCTCGGCGGCCCTCGCACAGCTGTCCGCCGAGCGAGCCGGCGTCGGGGCGGGGGTCATGCAGGCCCTCCAGAAGGTGGGGGCCCCGCTCGGTTCGGCGATCCTCGGCAGCGCCCTCAGCTCCGCCTACCTCAGCCGCCTGCAGCTCGCCGGCCTGCCGCGCGAGGCCGCGCAGGCCGTGCGCGAGAGCGTGTTCGGGGGCATCGCCGCGGCCCGCGAGCTCGGGTCGCCCGCCCTGCTGTCCTCGGTGCGGGGCGCCTTCGTCCATGGGATGGACGTCGCGCTGCTCGTGTCGGTCGGGTTCGCCGTCGCGGGCCTCCTTCTGGCGCTGGCCTTCCTCCCGGGGAGGATCTCCCGCCGCGGAACGGGCGAACCTGCGAAAGAGCGGAGACAATCTCGGGATGAGCGGCTTGCCGTCTGAGGATCGACCGCGGGTCGGCCTTCGAGAGCGCAAGAAGGCGAAGACCCGCGCGGCCATCCAGCACGAGGCGCTGCGACTGTTCCGCGAGCAGGGCTACGAGGCGACCACCGTCGAGCAGATCGCCGAGGCGGTCGAGGTGTCCCCGAGCACCTTCTTCCGCTACTTCCCGACCAAGGAGGACGTGGTCCTCACCGACGAGCACGACCCGCCACTGATCGAGGCGTTTCGCGCGCAGCCCCCGGAGCTCACCAGCGTCCAGGCCCTGAGGGGCGCCATGCGGGCGGTGTTCGCCGGGCTCACCGACGAGGACCTCGCGGACATGCGCGAGCGCATGGAGCTCACCCGCTCGGTGCCGGAGCTGCGGGCGGCCTGGCTGGGTCAGCTTGCCGAGGGGATGCGGATGGTCGCCGTGCTCGTCGCCGAGCGGGTGGGGCGTGACCCAGGAGACTTCGCGGTTCGCACCCTGGCCGGCGCGCTGCTCGGGGTGATGATCTCGGTCATGTTCCAGTGGGCCGAGCGCCCCGAGAGCGACCTCATCGCGCTGCTCGACGCGGCCATGGCGCACCTGGAATCGGGGCTGCCGCTGTAGGCACCGGCCGGGCTGCCGGCCGAGCTCCCACCCGGCCCATGCCTCGAGAGGCCGATGCGGCTGCCGCCGGGACCGGCGATGGGGGCAGCGGGGGCGCTTTCCGGATGGTCCTCAGCCTCCCGCGCGCAACCGCTCGGCCTCGAAGTAGATCCGGGCCTCCGTGATCCGGCCGCCCGCCACGTCGTAGACGATACACAGCGGCACGTGCACCTCGGCGTCCGAAGGCGCGACGCCGCCGACCTCGCGATCACCTCCCATAGTCACGCGCAGCTCGGAACGCATCGGGCCGGCCGCGGAAGTCTCCCTCCAGGCACGCGTCCATCTCCAGGGTGTGTGGGCCGCCGGGGGCGGCCCAGGCACCACAACCTGGTGGAGGGACCGGTCGCGCGCCGAGCCCCTCACCTCACGAAGACCGGCACCGTCGCGTGGTCGAGGTGCCACTCGCGAATCGCGGTCCCCTTCGCGTTCGCGATCCAGACGCCGAAGTGCTCGTGGTTGATCGGGTTGTCGGCAACAAGCGTCCCGGTGATCGCGGTGACCTCGCCGACGACGATGACCCCGGTCGGCTTGGTCGGGCCGTGGCCGCCGGCCGCGCTCGGATCCGGTCCGTTGCGGTAGATGGTGTTGCCCGCGACCACCGTTGCCAACACCACGTCCCCAGGGGCGTTGGCGTGCAGGATGATCCCCGGCAGGAAGTTGTCCGCGACCGTGTTGCGCACCACCCAGTTGCCCTGCGCGGCCGTGCCCGGAAGGTCGGCAGCGACGATGATCCCGGCCGGATTGCCTGCCACCACGTTGCCCGCGACCACGTTGCGGGAAGCGCCCTCGCCCGCCACGTAGGAGGCGAGCACGATCCCGCAGCCACCCGCGTTGCCCACCACGCGGTTGCCGAACACGAGGTTGCCGGTCGCCGGGCTCGGCGTGCCCGGGTTCAGGGTCCCGGGACCGGGGGTGCCGTCGTCGGTGATCGCGATGCCGCCGTCGGCCTTGTTGCCCACCACGGCGTTATCGAGCACGGTCGAGTAGCTCGTGCCGACGAGCGCGATCGCCTTGTCCTCGGGGATGCAGGGTCCAGAGGGCGGGGTGGGCGGAGGGGGGCACAGGTGCGGCGCGAGGCCGTTGCCCGAGACGACGTCGTCCGCGATGGCGACCCCGCTCGTGTCCTGCACCAGGATGCCGTGGTCGCCGGCGCCCGAGATCGTTGCCCCGGCGATCCTGACCCCGGTGATCCCGGGCCCGACGTAGACCCCGATGTCACAGCCGGTGGCATCGATCGTGCCGGTGACCGTCTGGCCCTGGGTCGCCACCACAGCGGCCGTCAGGCCCGAGGACCCGGCCGGCGTGCAGCTTGCCTGGGCGCCCGCGGGCGTCGCGGACACGCCGATGATTCCAACCCCTGCAAGGAGCGTTCCTGCGAGCAGGACCGTCCACGGCCTGAAGACCCACGTCTTCATCTCCCACCTCCGAGCATGCCGCGAAACCTCCCCCCAAGGCCGGACCGCGAGATCGCACCTCTCCACCCGGCTGATGGGTCACGTCACCTCCCACGCGGACGGGCGCCGGGCTCACCCGCAGGCCAGACTGTCTCCCCCATCCGGGGGTCGAGGACGGCCTACGCTTCCTAGGTCGAGTGGGGGCAGGGCCGAATGGCCTCTCCGAATTGGGACTCCTGGCCGTGTTGCGCCCCGTGGGACTCCGCGCCGACGCGGATGGGGCGGTGCAGGCGCCTCGACAGGGAATCAGGAAGACAGAGAGGGTCCTTGTGGGCCGCCCTCCGAGCGTCCCGCGCGAGCCGGGCCACCCGCCCCTGGGCCGGAAGCTCGGTGGCCGGCAACCCTGGCGAGGACGGCCACGGGCGAAGGGCTCCGTGGCACGTCGAGCGGGCGGAAGGAGACGGGGATGCGCCTCACGGGAAGGGACGGCGTCGCCACCCTGGTCGTGGCGGCGGCCGTGGTGATCTACGGGCTGTGGGCGACTGGCGCAGCCCTGTCGGGCACCTCGGTCCGGGTGCTCGCGGCCGTCCTGTTCGGACTCGGGTGGGTCGGCTGCACGAGCGACGGGCCCAAGATGGCCGAGGTCTTCGGCATCGGCTCCTCCAGGCGACCCCCGATCGCGTACACGGCGATCGCATCGCTCGTCGGGGCCGGCGCACTGGCGGCAGGGATCACCGCCCTGATCGCCGGGAGCAAGGCGCCGCTCGCCGCCCTCGTGGCCGCGATGCTCGTGCTCTGGGCGATGGCCACGGTCCGGCACGGGCGGGCGCGACCCAGGCCAGCAGCCGAGCAGGCGATCGGGGAGCCGCGGGGCCGGGCGGGGTAAGAGCCAGGACGGCGAGCTGCCGTGAGCGTGAGAGACCCCGAGGGGCCGGGCGCGAACGGTCTAGGAGAGCTGCCGGGCAAGCTTCTGCTGGTCGCCCTCTTCGGGTGGCTCGGCTACCGGTGGCGTCCCCGGGCGCTCGTCTGGCCGACCCTCGCGCTCGTGGCCGTCCTCGGGTGGCAGATCGCCGGGTGGTATTTCAACGCCCACGTCTGAGTTTGTTCGCCCGAGCTCGGCACGTTCGAATCAAGGATGCGGCCCTGACTCCGTCCCAAGACACTGCGCCGAGGGGGTGCGGGCAGCACATCACGCGACGCGGTCTTCCGCTTGTCGCGACGTCGAAAGCGGGGCCGCTCGAGAGGGGGCGCGGCGTACCCGGATGCAGCAGACGGGTGCTTGGGTGCAAGGATGCGACCCTGTCAGCGAACCATTTCCGGCCCTCGATGCGACAGGAAGAGTGTGACGGTGGGATCGGGAGCGGACTGCGACGACGAGGCGCTCCTCGAGGCCCTCGCCGGCGGCGATCGGGCGGCGCTGCGGGCCCTCTACGAGCGGCACGCGCCGTGGCTCTCGCTGCGGCTCGTCCGGCGCTGCGGCGATCCGGGGCTGGCGGAGGAAGTGGTGCAGGAGACGTTTGTGGCGGTGTGGCGAAAGCCGGAGGGGTATTCGGGCCGGGGCGAGGTGGCGGCGTGGCTCTGGGGCATCGCGGTTCGCCGGCTGATCGACCGGCTCCGCCGTCGACCGATCGCCTCGCACCTCATCCCGGCTCGAGCCGACCCGGCCCCCTCGGCCGAGGAGCTCGTGCTGGAGGGCGTGGAGTACGGCGATCTCGCCGGGGCCCTGAACCGGCTCGCGCCCGAGCTCCGGGCGGTGCTGCAGGCCAGGGTGCTCGACGGCCTGTCGACGAGAGAGGCGGCCCGGCTTCTCGGCATCCCCCAGGGCACGGTCAAGAGCCGGCTCGCACTGGCGCGACGGGAGCTTCGAAGGGGGCTGGTATGAGCTGGCACGCGGACCCCGAGCTCGCGAGGGCCTACGTCGACGGGTCGCTGGACCCCGCCCGCAGCGCCTCGCTGGAGTCCCACCTGCTCTCGTGCGCCCTGTGCCGGGCCGAGCTCGCTCTGGCTGCGCCGCGGCCCGACGACGATCCGACGTGGGTCGCGATCGAGGCACGTCTGGACGCTCTGCCCGGAAGGCCGGTGGAACGGGTGCTGGCCATGCTCGGCGTTCCCGACCACGTGGCCCGGCTGCTCGCTGCGACCCCCTCCCTCACGCTGTCGTGGTTCCTGGCGGTGGCGGTGGCCCTCGGGTTCGCCGCCCTCGCGGCCCGAGCCGGCAGCGGCGGGCTCCTGCTGTTCCTGATCGTCGCCCCCCTGGTGCCGCTGCTCGGGGTGGCGGTGGCCTACGGCCCCGGCATCGATCCGACGTACGAGGTCGGCCTCGCCGCGCCGATGCGGAGCTCACGGCTGTTGCTGCTGCGGGCCATTGCCGTGCTCTCGACCTCGACGGCGATCGCGGGTCTTGCGGCGCTCGCCCTGCCGGACCCGCACTGGGCGGCGGCCTGGCTCCTGCCCTCCCTCGGGCTCACGCTCGCGGCGCTGGCGCTCTCGACGTTCGTGCGGCCGCTCGTCGCCTGCGGCGTCCTGGCGGGGGCGTGGATCGCAGGGGTCGTCGTGGCCGAGTGGGCGTCGGCGGTCCCGGTGGCCGCCTTCCGCACACCGGGACAGGCGGGATTCGCCCTGGTGGCCCTCCTCTCGGCGGCGGTGCTCGGTTGGCGGCGGGGGGCCCTGGAGACGAGGAGGCACGCATGATCGAGCCGTCGGTGGTGGTCGAGGACGTGGCGAAGCGCTTCGGCCGGACGCCGGCTCTCGCGGGCCTGAGCATCCGGGCCGGCCACGGCGTCACTGGGCTCCTCGGCCCGAACGGTGCCGGCAAGACGACGCTGCTTCGCATCCTCGCCACGGTGCTGGCGTGCGACGCCGGCGAGGTGTCGATCGACGGTCTCGACCCGGACCGGCCCGCTGATCGCCTGGAGATCCGCAGGCGGCTCGGCTACCTCCCCCAGGAGCCGGGGTTCCACCGGGGCTTCAGCGCGTTCGAGTTCGTGGACTACGTCGCGATCCTGAAGGAGATGACCGATCGGCAGGCCCGCCACGCCGAGGTCCGTCGCGTCCTGGAGCTCGCCGGCCTGTCCGCGGTCTCGCGGAAGAAGATCCGCGCGCTGTCGGGCGGCCAGCGGCGCAGGGTGGCCCTCGCCCAGGCGCTGCTCGGCGACCCCTCGCTGCTCGTGCTCGACGAGCCGACGGCGGGCCTTGACCCCGAGCAGCGCCTCCGGTTCCGGGAGCTCGTTTCGGGGCTCGGCGAGGACCGCACCGTCCTGCTCTCCACCCATCAGACCGAGGACGTTGCCGCTCTCTGTCACCACGTCGTGGTGATGCATCACGGGAGGGCGATCCTTGCGGGCTCGCCCTCTGAGCTCGCGGAGCTTGCACGGGGCGGGGTCTGGCTCTCTGACGCACGGGCGAGCGGCGCGCGGCTCTCGTGGCGGACCGGAGAGGGACGCTACCGAAACGTCGGCAACGCCCCCTCAGGGGCCGAACTCGTCGAGCCCACGATCGAGGACGGCTATCTGCTGCTGATCGGCGACGAGGGCCTGCAGGAGAGCGCGGCGTGAGCGTCGCGGTCGATGTGCCAGCGGCGGCGAGGCTCGCGTCCAGGCGACGTCGGCGGGCCGTGTGGGCGCTCGCCGGTGTGGAGGGGCGAAGGCTGCTCCGCCATCCGCTGGTCCTCGCGGGGGCGGTGGCGAGCCTCGCGGTGTTCGGAAAGGACACCTGGAGCCAGGCGCCGGTGCTCCAGTTCGACGACGTGCTCCTCGTCGGGACCATGCTGTGGTTCGCCGCCGGGGTGTTCCTGGCCGCGAACCTCGCGGCGCTCCGGAGCCGGCGTCACCGCACCGACGAGCTCTACGAGGGGATGCCGGTCGAGCGGTCCGAGCGGGTGCTCGGGCACCTGCTCTCGATCGCGTGGCCGGCGGCCGCGGCGGCGGTCCTGGTCGGCGGGCAGCTCCTCTACCTCGTGGCGCTGGGGTCGGTCGGGACCCCGAGCACCCTGGAGCTTCTCGCTTGCCCGGCCATCGTCGCGGTCCTCGGGGCGCTCGGCGTGTTCCTGGCGGTGTGGCTGCCGTCGACGTTCGTCGCGCCGGTGGTGGCCGTCGTCGTCGCCGCGGCGCAGGTGGTGCTGCTCGGGCAGGCGGCCGCCGGCGTCCAGATCACGCTGACGGGCCACATGATCCTCGGGCAGCCCCGAGTGGCCTGGTTGGGGCTCTGGGTGCCCGAGATCGCGGCGCCGGAGGTGCTCTCCCGCCCGACCGCCTGGCATCTCGTCTACTTCCTGGCGCTGGCTGGGGCGCTCGGGGCCGGCTCATTGGTTCGCCTCGACGCTCGTCGCGCGCGGGCGGTCCTGGCGGTCGCGGTGGCGGTCGCCGTCCTCGCCGGCATGGCCGAGACGCGCCCCGTCTCGGCCGCGGAGCGGGCTGCCCTGTCGGCCCGGGTGCTCCACCCGGCCCGCTTCGAGGTGTGCCGGCGGTCCGGGTCGGTGCGCTACTGCGCGTTCCCCGGCTACGCGGGCTGGATCCCGCGGTGGCAGGAGGTCGTG
>JAJYGO010000157.1 GCA_021785115.1 Chloroflexota bacterium
TATGACCGGCGGGGGATGACCCTGCAGCGGCTCTCGGAGCTCTACGCCGAGGAGGGCATGGTCGGGGTCAAGGTGCGCTTCCGGGTGGGCGGCGCCGTGCGGATCGCGGACGCGCTGCGGGTGCTGCGGGTGCCGGCGTAGGGGACAAAGGCGTCGCCCATCGGGGCTGCACTCAGGGTCGGGCGGCGGCATCAGTCGGGGTTGGTGCCCGGGGAGCTTCATGAATACGAGGGTCTATGTCCCGTCGAGCCTTGGTCGTTCGCTCGTTACAGTTGCGTCAGCACTGTCGCGTGTGGTCGACTTCGGATTGTTAGAGCTGTCTGCGAGAAATCCTGCATCCGGATTGCAGAGCGGGGCCCCGGCCCGGGGTGCTCCCGCTCAGGGAGGGGTTCGACATGGCGGACGGACCTGAACTCTGCACTAGCTGCGGGGCTGCCCTTGTCGAGGACGCCGCCTTCTGTGCACGATGCGGCGCCCGAGTTGGGCCTCCTCCTCCCGCCGATAGCGGTCAGAGCGCCGCGAGCGAGGCCGAGCGTCCGGGCCCGGGCGCGCATCCCATCCCGCCGCCACCCCCGGCGTCAGTGATCCCGCCGCCACCCCCCGCTCCTTCAAGAGGTCCGCGACGCAGGAGGTGGCTCCTCTTGGCGCTGACGGCGATCCTTGCACTGGTTCTAATTGGGGCACTGGCAGGGCACGGCGGAAACGCGACGAAGTCGGCTGCAAGTTCAACCAAGTCGGTGCCAAGCGCGAGCCAGGCGTCGCCGTCTCCTGCTGCCACGTACTCACCGGCTCCCGTCCCGAGCCCGGACGGCACATTCACGAATAGCTGCGACTACGTGCTTGGGGACTTCTCAAGCTACACGAGCACCGGCTATCGGTTCATCGCCCAGGCGAACCTCAACAACACGGGGAACATCGGCATCAACGTCAGGGTGGTCGCGTCATGGGATCAGGTCGGGACAAGTTCCATCGTGCGGAAGAAGGTCGTCGGGCTCAAGCCCGGGCAGGAGAAGACCCTCAACTTCACGGTCCCCGTGGGACAGAACGAGATCGACCTCATCCAGGCCGTGGCCATCGGGCAAGACGACTGCAAAGTGACAGCGACCATCACAGGGACCTGGGGAGCGGTGCAGGGATAGAGCACGCCAGCAGCAGGAGCCACGACACGCGTCGCGCGCGACGAGGGCAGGGCCCTCCTGTCGGACCGCGATGGCAGGGGCCCAGCCTCGCGAGGCGCGAGAGGAGAGTCGGGGAGATGGATAGGCCGAAGAGTCGAGCTGGTGTTGTGGCCGTCGCCGTCTGCCTCACGGGATTCCTCACCAGTTGCACCAACCCCACAGCCCATGGGGGGATATCCCCCGGGCCTTCCGCCGTGAGCGCGAGCAGTCCAACGAGTCCTCCTAGCCCTTTCACCATGCCGAATCTGGTTGGCCTTCCGCTCCAATCTGCCCAGGCGGACGTTGCGTCCGCCATCGGCAGGTGCGGGGCATGTGACGTCAGCGTGGAAACCGGATCCAGCTACTCGTTCAAGCCAGCGGGGATCGTCGTGGCCACGAACCCCCCAGCGGGCACGAAGGTCTACCCCGGGGGGGCAATCCTCCTGACCGTCTCGCGGCGTATCGCCACGGAAGTGGCTACGGAGGTGGCGGCCGCACTTTCGACGAGCGTCACCTACGTCGTGGCCACGAGCAGGGCTGGCTACGTCCTAGAGTGCAACCAGTCCCCGTGTCAGGGCGACGCCTACAAGGTGCCCTTCGGCAGAGCGCTTATTCTTGGCGGCGGAGTCATCTCGGCCCAGGGGCGGAGTGGCTTCTACGCCATCAAGTCGGCGGTTGAAGGCAGCTTGGGGGTTCTGAAGGGCGAGGGGTTCAGGTTTGTATTATTGGCAGCCAGCAAGACCATTGTCATGGGGTACACGTTGACGGACTGGCTGAACTTCGGGACATGGAAGCAGCCCTCAAGTCCGCTTCTTGGCCTTATCACTGCGCCAAGCCTCCTCAAGTATGCGACGGCAGCGGCACCAGTTCCCTAGGTGCCAGGCGTGGCTCCAGCCCGCGTTATCAGGCCGACGGCGACTGACGTGGCCCGTTGCTGAGTCAGCCCTCCCCCTGCCAGGTCACGACGTCGAGAATGAATCGCCCTGGGTTCGATGGAGACTCCACGGCGGATCCCTTGAACCCGCCAGCCTGAGGACTGTCGGCTTCGCCGACTCGCTGGCGAGGATGCCGGTGGCGCACTTGATGGCTTCTTGGATTGCTTCGCCGAGCCCAACAGTTGCCTTCTGCACCCCGGGCGTCGCGATCAGTCGAACCTCTGCGAGGGCGTCGAGACCCTCGTCGAGAAGCCTCATGAAGCGCCGATCGGACCGTCGAAAGTGCCACGGTGTGAGTGAGCCAGCGACGAAGGCATTGGTCCGGTTGGTGACGCCCGTGAGATGCGTATACGCGGCACGTCTGGGTTCATCGAATCGGACCCGGTACTCGCGCCTCCGCCGGCGCTCCTCAGGTCAGGAACATTCCCAGCGCTCCGATGACGACGCCGAAGAGTGTGGCGGCTGCGGGGAGGATCTGCGCTTCCGTCATGTTCTGTCCCCTTCACGCTGGACTCCTTGCGAATCGGAGCTCCGCGAGAGTGGGCTCGGAGACCCCCTGCACCGAGCGGCGCGCGCAGATGCGCGACCTGTCTTGGTTTCGCTCGGATGCTGGCAACCGTGGACGAGCAGAGGGGAACGTGATGAAGGTTCGCATGCTGCAGGCGGTGGGGGTGGCGCCGGAGGCGGCGCACACCGGGGTGCTCGATCCCGGGGCGGTCGGGGAGGTGCCGGAGGAGCTCGGGGCCGGCTGGATCGAGGCGGGGCTCGCCGAGGCGGCCGATCGGGGCGAGGAGGCCACGTTCCGGCTGGGGGCTCCGGTGCGGGCGGCGCGCTCGCCCGGGCGGGCGACCCGGCGGGCGCCGGAGCGGGCGGCCAGGTAGGTCGTGGGCTCGTTCGCGACCGTCGGGGAGCTCGCGGCGTTCACCGGGCGGGACCTCTCGCAGCAGGATGCAGGGGCACTCCTCGCGCTCGAGCTCGCCTCGGGGGCGATCGTCGCCTGGTGCGGGCAGGCGATCGAGCGGGTCGTGGGCGACCTCGCGCGCCTGGACGGCGTGGCATCTGATCGGATCGTGCTCCCCGAGCGGCCGGTGACCGCCGTCGGCGAGGTCCGGATCGGCGGAACCGTCGTTGACCCACAGGCCCTTGCCCACTCGGCATCGGGCGTGCTCGCTCGGACCGACGGCGGGGACTTCTCCGCGCCCCCGGGCGGGGTGCAGGTCACCTACGACCACGGCTACGACCCGATCCCCGAGGCGGTGCGAGCGGTCTGCCTGCAGGTGGCGGCCCGGGCCCTCGCAAACCCCGAGGGCATCCGCCAGGAGGGGATCGGGGGCTACTCGGTCACCTACGCCTCGGCCGGCGTGCTGCTTCGAGACGACGAGCGGGAGGCGCTGGCCGGGCTCCGGGACCGGGGGGCGTGGTGAGCCTCGCGCGGCTGCTCGCCGACGTCGTGACGATCGTCCGCCCGGTGCTCTCGGACAGAGACGCCTACCACAACCCGGTGGAGGGCTCCGAGGCCCGCTGGGCATCGCCGGCGCGGATCGTGGAGCGCTCGGGGGAGGAGCCGGCGCCCGGGGAGGGGACGGAGGTCTCGGGCTGGACGCTCGTGGTGCCGGCAGGCGCGGACCTTGAGGGCTCGGACCGCGTGGAGTGGGGCGGGCGCGTCTTCGAGGTGGTCGGTCCTCCGGTGCGGGCGCGCTCGCCGAGGGGCGAGCACCACCTGGAGGCGAAGCTCCGGCTGGTGGAGTGAGGGGGCGCCGTGGCGCGGTTCGTCTACCGATCGGCGGTCGAGCGCGAGCTCGCCTCCGGCCCCGCGATGGCGGGGATCGTTCGGGCCGTCGCCGAGGAGATCGCCTCGGGCGTGCGCGCGGAGATCCCGCTCGGGCCCGGGCGCTACGGGGAGCACCTGCGGGAGAGCGTCGAGACGAGCCTGGAAGAGACCCCCCGGGGGGTGCGCGCTCGGGTGGCGCTTGGGAAGTTCACGGGGCGCTTCTACGAGTTCGGGACCTCGAGGATGCGCGCGCGCCACCCGCTTCGCTCGAGCGCCGAGCGGGTGGTCGGGGCGGGGAACGTGACCGAGGGAGGCCGCTGATGCGGGTCGTGATCGCCCACCCCTGGCGCGGGCACGCGCCGGGCGAGGTGCTGGAGCTTCCCGGGGAGGTGGCGGGGCCGCTCGTGCACGGGGGCTGGGCGGCGGTCGCCGGCGAGGGGGCCGGGGAGGGGGATCTCGATGGCGCGCCCGACGCTCCCGGACACGCTGGCGGCGGCGATCGCCCACCTCGCGGCGGACCCCGACGTCGCGGCGATCGTCGCTGAGGGGATCGGCTCGAGGCTGCCGGCGCGGGCGCGGCTGCCCTTCCTCGCGGTCTCGCGGATCGGGGGCGGGGCCGACGTCCACGCCTTCATGGACCACGCGCGGCTGCAGGTCGACTGCTGGGCTCGGGGCGAGGAGGAGGCGTTCGCGCTGGCGCGGGCCGCGCACGCGGCATTGGTGGCGCTCTCGGGGCCGGCCCAGGGAGCGGTGGTGGGCGGCGTGGAGACCACACTCGGGTTCCGCTCGCTGCCCGACCCCGACACCGGGTGGGAGCGGGTGGCGTTCGAGGTGCTGGTGCACGCGCACCGGTGAGGGGAGGAGCCTGGGATGGGAAACGACGCCACGCAGCTCGTGGTCGCCGCCGGGGGCGGGCGGCTGATGGTCGCGCCGAAGGGGACGGTCGCCCCGGTGGACTCGCAAGCCGCCTGGGGGCAGGGGTGGATCGACCTCGGCTACATCGCAGAGGACGGCCTCGGGATCAAGCCGGAGTCAGAGACCAAGGACGTCACCGCCTGGCAGTCGCTGTTCCCGGTCCGCAAGATCGTGACCGGGCGAAAGCTCACGTTCTCCTGCGCCCTGGAGCAGTGGAACCGGGAGACGCTCCCGCTCGCGTTCGGCGGGGGCGCCCCGGTCGCGGGCGCAGGCGCCGGGGAGGCGCGCTATGACCTCCCCCACGACGGGGCGATCGACGAGCGGGCGTTCGGGATCGAGTGGCAGGACGGCGCGAAGGCCTACCGGGTGATCGTCCCCCGGGGGCTCGTGACCGACGTCGGGGAGATCAAGCTCGCCCGGGGCGCCGCCTCGGCCCTGCAGGTCACCTTCGAGGCCGAGGGCGACGACAACGGGATCGGCTACCTGCTGACGAACGACCCCGCGCTGCAGCCGGGTTAGGGACGGTGGTCGCCGCGACGGCGGACAGCGAGGGATCGAGCAGCGGGCAAACCGTGAACACGAGATGGGGCGACAGCGGGAACCCGGAGGAGACCGACAGCTCGTGCAGGTAGGTCAGCCCGCCGCTGCGGCCTGCACTGATCAGTCGAGTTGCACGGCCGCGAGCATTTCGCTGACGGTCCCGTCGATGACATGCATGGCGGGGCTGTCAGACGCACTTGTTATGGCGCGCTGCGCCCGCTCCCGAGCCGTCGATCCGGGCGGTTTCCCGGGCACGACGTTCCCCGACGTCCTGCGCTCAGATCAGGCGCTACACGCGCTGCACGAAAGGCCGTGCCGGCACGCCGGCTCTATCGCCACCGTTGAACGGCCCAACCGAGGGTCTGGCTGACCTCAGCGCTGAGTAGCGGCGCCAGCGCCGCCGCCGTCGCGTCGGCAGTGGGGAGACGATCGGTTCCGTGGAAGCAGTCCCAGAATCGAACGAGGCCGTCCTCGCCGTCGGCCTCAAACATCTTCGCCGCGATGCGCTGCCACCGGTACTGGTACCAGACGTAGTTCAGCGGGTCCATCGGGTTCTCCCCGCCCGTGTAGTGGGCCTCGAGGTCCTCCAACGTGCTGTAGCCCTCGGCGCGCATCCGAGCGGCAAGACGCCGGCTCTGCGACCCCGCGGCGGACAGCGCCTCGAGTGTCTGCAGGCGCTCCGGCTGCTTGGTCGCGACGAACGCGTGCAAGGCCAGGTTGGCGAAGATCTCGCCCAGCCAAAACGTGGGCAACCTGAGGTCCCCGAGCACCTCGAACGCGTGGCCGAGCTCATGAAGCGTGATGAGGTCGAAGAAGGGCTGGAGGTCCAGGCCGCCTGCGCCGTCGGGGTAGGCCGCGAGGAGTCGGTTGAAGCCGCGTGGCGACGCCTCACGAAGGTCCTCACCGATCGCCACCCAGAAGTCGCCGCTTCCGGCGGGTATCACGAGGATGCCAGGACGGATCTGACCGTCGTCGTCGTTGAAGAACGGCAACCCGTAGGGCTGCCTGCTCTTCCAGTCCGCCTCATCGGCGACGATCAACGCAATGTCGGGCTCGACACCGCAGAACAGCCGATGAAAGTAGACGTATGCGTCCGCGGCTATGTCGGCTGCGGCCTGCGCACGCGCCAACGCCCCTCCGCTGTAACGCACCTCAAACGGGTAGCCGCCAAGCCGGGCAAGTTCTGCTCCGATCACCACCGCACGAAGCCTAGTTCTTGGTGCGATCCCGCGCTCGACTCTTTCCCCCGAGGAGGCTCCATGTCGACCATTGACCTCGATCAGCTGCGCGCCGCCCGGAGGGAGGGGCTTGGGGGGCCTGTCACAGCGCGTTTCGGCGGGGAGATGTTCGCGTTGCCGCCGGAGCTTCCGGTGGAGGCGCTGGAGCACCTCGCGGCGCTCGCGGCGGCGGTGGAGGGCGGGGACCGGGGGGCGGTCGCTGCGGCCGGGCCGTTGCTCGCGCTGTTTCGGACGCTGCTCGGGGAGGACTGGCCACGGTTCGCCGCCAAGCGTCCGTCCCTCGAGGACATGCTCGCGTTGCTCGATGCCGCGATGCCGGCCTACGGGGGGTCGGCGGGGGAATCGCCGGCCTCGGGCGACTCCTCGTAGACCACTACGGGCCGCTCGAGGCCGACCTCCTTCGCTACTACGGGATCGCGCTCACCGAGGAGCTGTTCGGCGCGGGACCGAGGCGGATGTCCACCCGTCTGCTGCTGAACCTCGTGCGGGCGCTGCCGCCCGACTCGGCGATCGCCCGGGCGACCGATCCGCACGCGGCCGTCGGCTGGGGGAACGCCGAGGAGCTGCTCGCGCTCCTTGCCGAGCTCGTGGACCTCGGCAACCGGACCTTCCTTTCCGCCAACGCCCGCCCCGGCGTCCGGGTCCCCGAACCCGTGCAGATTCCGAGACCCGGCGAGTCGGTGGAGGTGTGCAGGCGGGCCTCGCCAAGTGACGTTTCCCGGCTTCTTGACGCGGGTTCTTGGTGGTCAGGCCGACCGAATTGACGGACGCGCTAGGTCCCCCAGGGATCTCGCCTAGGGGCCCGGCGAACGAGCGTAGATCGTCTGATCGCGAATCGACCTGTAGTCCGTCTCGTCTACGCGATGGCAGAAAACGGGGTGTCCATCGACCCTAAGCCTCTTCTGCAGCGGTGCCCAACACATCACCTCGACCCGAGGCTCGCCCCATGCCCGCTTCAGTTCGCAGACCGCCTCCAACGCTGGCACCAGATCTGTGTCAGTGGAACACACCACGGCGACGTCGAAGTACCTTCGTGCCGCCGCGAACACCAGATCGACAGCGAGCGCAACGTCCACGCCCTTCTCATATGCCTTCGCCTTGGGCCAGGCGGCCGGATACCGCAGGGATCGTGGGAACACCTTCACGTTGTCGCGCTCCCAGGCAGTCCTCTGCCTCATGTGAGCAGCGTTCGCGTGGGGCTCCCTGGAGGGCGATGGGAAGCCCGTGTAGACGCGCACCTCATCCAGCTGTCGGCTACGCGGTGCATTCTTCGGCCCCCGACTCACCAACAACTCGGCGAGTCTTCGAGGCGACACTTGGCCATAGGAAGATGGATCGCTCTCGGGGGCGTGGAAGGCCTCCCGCGCGTCCTTGTACACATTCTGGGCGTCGATCAGAACCCAGGTTCGCAGAGGCGCCTCGCTCGCGTTCACGAGCTGAGCCTACAACCCGAACATGACAAACCCCGCCAGTTCGCCGAAGCGAACGGCGGGGATCATTGACCGCAGCCTAGATGCGCCTTCGGGTCCGTGTCAAGTTGCTCTTCGGCTCCCGCCTCCCGGGACCTTAGTCCCTCTTCGCAACCCGCATGCAAATGATACTCCGCGCGCGGCTCCCTCGTGGAGCCCAGGGGCGCGGGCCGCCCGGCCCCGTCATCGGAGGTTCCCTCGCCCATGCCGTCTGCGGGTTCCGCGTGGATCGACATCCAGCCGAAGCTCGACGACTTCGGGCGGCGGCTGTCCCAGCAGCTCTCCCCGGCCCTGGAGCGCTTCGGCAGGGGGGCGGTGGCGGCCGGGACGACCCTTTCGAAGTACGTCACGGCGCCGGTGGTCGCCTTCGGGGTCGCGGCCGTCAAGGCCTTCGACGAGGCGGCGCGCGCCGACGCGCAGACCGCGGCCGTGCTCCGCTCGACCGGGGGGATCGCCCACGTCACTGCCGGGCACGTCCGGGAGCTCGCGGGCACGATCCGGGACTACTCCGGGGTCGAGGACGAGGCCGTCCAGGGGGCGGAGAACCTCCTGCTCACCTTCGTGCGGATCCGCGACGAGGCCGGGCGGGGCAACGACGTCTTCGACCAGGCGACGCGCGTCGTGGTCGACATGTCCCAGGCGCTCGGCCAGGACCTCCGCTCCTCGGCGATCCAGGTCGGCAAGGCGCTGAACGACCCCGTGCGCGGCATGACCGCGCTGCGCCGCGTCGGGGTGCAGCTGACCGACCAGCAGGAGCGCCAGATCAAGCAGCTGGTCGCCGAGGGGAAGCTCCGGGCGGCGCAGAAGGTCATCCTCGGCGAGCTCACCCGGGAGTTCGGAGGGGTCGCCGAGGCCATGGGCAAGACCTCCTCGGCGAAGCTCCAGATCGCGATGTCCCACCTCGGGGACTCGATGGAGCGGGTCGGGGGGATCATCGCGCCGCTGATCGAGCGGCTCGCCTCGTTCGCGAATGCGCTCGCGCGCTGGTTCGACGCGCTCGCCCCCTCGGGCCAGCGGCTGGTGGTGACGATCCTCGCGGTGGCCGCGGCCGTCGGGCCGGCCCTGGTGGTGGTCGGAAAGCTCGCGATGGGGTTCGCGAGCGTGGGCCGGGCCTTCGGGGCCCTCTCGGGGCTCCTCGCCGCGAACCCCTACGTCGCGATCATCGCGGCGACCATCGCCCTGGTGGTGCTGATCGTCGCGAACTGGGGGCGGATCCGCGCCTTCCTCGCGGGGGCCTGGGAGGTGTCGACGTTCACGTTAACCCGCAGGGGTGCGTTCACGTTATCCCCCACGTTGGGCTCCGGACGGTTCTACTCCATCGCACCTCCTTCCGCACCCCAGCGCGGGGACAACAGACCGTCGATGGCCCGGGCCAGGTGGTCGGCCGAAGGCCGGCCGAGCCCCGAAGCGACGACGATGGCACGGGGTCCGCGGCGCATCCGCACGAGCCACACCCGGCCGGCCGGGCGGGTGTCGTCGGCGATCGGATCGTGGTCGACCTCGACGGTGAGGCGAGCTCGGGCACCGAGGGCGGCCCGGCGGCACTCGGGCGAGCAGTACAGGGGTGGCCGCCCCCGGCCGCCCCGGCGAAGCGGCTCCTGGCATCCCTGAGCTCGGCACCGCTCCGGCCCGGCGGTCATGGCTTCGCTCCGGGCTTCGCTCCCGGCCGGGTGTTCGGCCGGTAGGACCGCCCCTGCATGTGGACGTGGTGGGCCGAGTTCACCAACCGGTCGAGGATCGACTCCGCCACCACCGGGTTGGGGAACAGGGCGTACCAGTCCGACGCCTCCCGGTTCGCGGTGACGATGGTGCTCTTGGCTCCCCGCTCCGTGACGAGCTCGTACAGGTCGTCGGCCTGGGAGGCGGTGAACGCCCGCATGGCGAAGTCGTCCAGGATGAGCACCGCCGGCCGGGCCCACCGGTGAAGGCGCGTCTCCCAGCTCCGGTCGGCGTGCCCCCCGGCCAGGTCGGCCAGCAGGCGGGAGGTCTTGGTGAACGCGGCGGTGTAGCCCCGGCGGCAGGCCTGGTGGCCGAGGGCCTGGGCCACCATGGTCTTGCCCACCCCGACCGGCCCGTGCAGGATCACCGACTCGCCGGACTCCACGAACCGCAGGGTGGCGAGGTCCCGGATCTGGGCGGCCGGGGTCTTCGCGTTGTAGGAGAAGTCGAACTCCTCGATGACGCACGTCTGCTCGAACCGGGCCGCCCTCACCCGCCGCTCGATCCCCGCCGCGTCCCGGCGGGACAGCTCGTCCTCGCAGAGCGCCTGGAGGAACTCCACGTGGCCGAGCTCGCCTGCGTGGGCCTGGTGAAGCCGGGCCTCGATCGTCTCGAGCATCCCCGACAGCCCCAGCGAGCGAAGGGTCGTCTCCAGCTGGTGGGTCCTCATCCCAGGGCCTCCTCCTCCAGGTGGTCGAACAGGGTCGCCGGGCCGTGCAGGTGGGCCGGGACCTCCGGCGCGGGAGGCTCGGGGACGCCCTCCTGCTCGGTGCCGGCGGCGAGGATCCCCTTCACCGTGCGGTAGGTCGGGTCGCCGACCTCGATAGCCCGGCGGCACGCGGCGTCCAGGCGGCCCGTGTGCCGGTCCTCAAGCGAGATGACCCCCTGGGCCTGGCGCAGCCGGTACAGGGCGCCGCCCTCCAGCAGTCCTGTCACCAGCGCTTTCACCGATGGACCGAGCTCGCCGGCGCGCTTCAGACACCACTGGGGGGTCCGCATGAAGAACGCCACCTTCTCCGGGGGGAAGTCGGAGTAGTCGGTCCGGCGGCCCCGCTCGACCCGGGCGTGGGTCTTGACGATCACCCCGTCCACGTACACCTCGACGGTGCGATCGCCGAGGCGGGTGTCGACCTTGGTGCCGATGAGGCGCCAGGGCACCGAGTACAGGACCTTGCCCACCTTCACGTGGCAGTCCGGCCCGACCTTGGGCCGGCTCCACGTGGCGAGCTCGAAGGGGGCCGCCGGCAGCTCGATGAGGGCCGGTGACTCCACCGCTTCGAACACCGACAGCGGAGACGCTCCCTCGAGCGAGCGGTGGGAGCGTGTCCCCGCCACCTCGGTGCACCACCGCAGCGCCTCGGACTGCATGTGGTGCTCGCCCTCGAAGCTCCGGCCCCGCCAGTAGGAGTCGCGGACGTAGGGCATCTGCCGCTCCACCCGGGGCTTGTCCTTCGGCTTGGAGGCCCGGGCGGGGTCGATCAGGCAGCCGTAGTGCGAGGCGAGCTCGTCGTAGACCCGGTTGAGCTTGGGGTCGTACAGGTCGGGCCGGTCGACCCCGGTCCTCAGGTTGTCCGGCACGAGCCGGCGGGGGACGCCCCCGAAGAAGGCGAACGCCGCGACGTGGGCGGCCACCCAGGCCCGCTGGTCCATCTTCAGCACGGGGCGGACGAACATGTGCCGGGAGCACGCCAGGACCATGACGAAGGCCCATACCCGGCGAAGGCGCTCGATCGCCGGGTCGAACCACGTGCCCAGGAACTCGTAGTCGATCTGCCCCTCCTCCCCGGGCGGGACCTCCGGACGGGGCGGGGTGGCGAGGGCCCGGGCCCGGTCCTCGGGGAACTCCCGCCAGCAGTAGCGCCGGAAGCTCGTGAGCCCGACGGCCAGGCCGTGCTCGTCGCGCAACCGCTGGTGCACCGTGGTGACGGTGTTGGTCGCAAGCATCCGCTCGATCCGGTCCCGGTGGGCATCGATGGTCGCGTGCGTGAGGCTCCGGCGCCGGGGATCGACCAGCTCGGGGAACCACCCGTGGACGAGCATCGTCCACTGGTCCCGGGGAAGGGGCGGCCCCCCTGGGTGAAGGCCGGCCGCTTGGGCCTTCGACACGTACTTGGCGACGGTGCCCCGGTCCACCCCCAGGCTCCGGGCCACCACGGCTATCTTCCGGCCGGCGTGCCAGTGCATGAGGATCTCGACGATGTCTCTCACGTCGAACGCTCTCCTTGTCATCGCCTCCCCCGCTCGTCTCGTGACGAGCGGAGCGCTACCGGAACAAGGAGCCCGAGTGGGGGATGTCCCGCCCTCAGAAGTGCGGGATTACGTGAACGCGGCGCTGCGGGATAACTTGAACGCGGTCCCGCTCACCTGCGGGTTTCCGTGAACGCCGACACCTGCCTCAGCCGGCGAAGGGGTTTGCTCGCAGGAACGGACTGACCGAGATGCCGGGAGCGCAGTAGGTGATCTGTTCGGACTTCGCGGTGATGCGGATCGTCCCCCCGTGCGAGGGGAGCCCGACCACGATGGCCCCGGTCCGGACGCAGGGGAAGGACAGGGCCGGCATGTCGCCGTAGGCGATCACGAAGTACGCGCTTGCACCAGGGGCGAGCTGGACGCGGCGAGGTGGGACGGAAATGGGCGGGATGTTGTCGGATCGTTGGAGCTTCACGTGGAGTCGGTGTCCGGCCGACGTGAAGAAGCTCACGTCGGGAAAGCCCTTCAGAGTGCAGGGGTGGGGGGAGCGGTCGCGAAGGCCGTAGAGCGCGGACATCGTGCCGGCGGCACCAACCGCCTCCACCAGACGGCTGGTTAGCTGGTCGCTCGCGCAGGGCCGCACCGGCACAGACACGGACGGCGTGCCTGACGGCTTGACCGAGGGCGCGGCCGACGGGCTAGTGCAACCACCCAGCACGAGCAGACCTGCGGTGACCCATGCAGCGGGGCGCCAGTTTCGACGTATCAATCTCACCACCCCCACGGCCACGAAGTTGAACCGCCAGCGCGGGACGGCACCGGACCGGTGCCGATTGGCAGGGGCATTACGTGATGTTCAGCATGCACGCCTCCGCACCCGTGCTGTCGGTGCCATCGAGGTCGAGATTCTGCTTCCCCGCGAAGGAACTCTCGCCACAGTCCGTCACGCACACCGTCTTCTCTGCGTATTGGTACAGATAGAGCGGCACGAGGATGTTCGTGCCGTCGTAGGACTGGTAGAACTTGCCGAACACACTCCAGTCGGGGACGGCGCTGGCGGGGCATAGGCTGCAACCCTCTGGTTCGCTGGTCCACAGCCCCCAGCAGACCGACGCCGCCTTGGGCCAGTAGTGGTAGCTGTTGTTCAGGGCGTATTGCACGGTCGACTGTGGTACCCACACCCCGCTCTCGTCGACGTATTGGGTGTAGATGCACGCATAAAAGGGACCGTACCGGTTGACCTCGTTCGCCCAGCCAGCCCAGTAGGCGGGGGTGATGGCCACGTTCGGTTCGACATCAAGCCAGACGTAGACAGCAGCCGAGGAGGGTAGGGCCAGCTGCCCGGCCGAGATAGCTTTCTCTATGCTCCCGCAGGTGTTCTTGCCGTCGGCAGAGCCGTAGTCATAGCCGGTGGTCCCGTCGGTTTCCTGCCGGCTCGGTTGGCATCCCTGGAGGGGCATAATGCGGGACAGCACGCCGCCGGTGGCGGACTTTGCCGCGGTGAATTCGGAATCTGACCAGTTGTGGCCGCCGCCGAAGTACCGACCGGCCGCGATCGGATAGTGGCCCATCCAGGCGTAGAACTCGGACCAGGAGATGTTGGATAGATTGGATACGGTGTCCACTGCCAAGGCCATGGCGCGCTCCCTCCGCCGTTGAGGTTTCTCCCTCTCGGGGCCAGACGGTCGTTCCACCCGCTGAGAACGTATCGGATATTACTCCTCACCCCCCCGAGATCAAGGGCCGCTGCGGCAGTTGGTGTTGTCCGCGTACCGCCGGCGGGCAGGTCGTGCGGCCGTTCCCGGCCCTCTCCCTCCTGCCCGCTCGCTGCTGTTGACGCAGCGAGAGGGGGCTCGGTACGGTCGTGTGGTGCCTCGCACGTGGTTGTCGCGCCGGGCGATCCTGCTGCACCTCGTCACGCTCGTGGCCATCGCCGGCTTCCTGGCCCTTGGGTGGTGGCAGCTCACCCGCGCGCTCTCCGGCAACACGCTCAGCTGGGTGTACACGGTCGAGTGGCCGTTCTTCGCCGCCTACGCCGTGTACATGTGGTGGCGGCTCCTGCGCGAGCAGTCGGAGCCGCCGGCCGCCACCGCCCCGCCGGCCCTGCATGCGGGGGTCCAGGCTGGGCCCGCGCCGCCGCCGCCGCCCGCGCCGGGCACGGGGGCCCCCGACGCGGAGCTCTCGGCCCATCTCGAGCGGCTCGCGGCCGACGAGAGGGAGATGGCGGCGTACAACGAGTACCTGGCGGCCCTCGGCGCCGGGACCGCCGACCGGCGCCGGCGCGGGTGAGCGCCGGGCGTCCGCCGGCACCCGGGCGCGGGCCGCATCACCCGAACGGGTGAGGGGAATTCATCCCGAGTTCCCCCCACGGGGACGTGACGGTCCGGTGGGGGCGGCCGGTAGCATCGCATGATGGTGCCAGCGGGACTCATGCCTCCCCTGCCGGCCCCGGGCACGGTCCGGCGCCGGGGGCCGATCATGCTGGGCCTCGCCGGCGATTCGGCCGCCGGCAAGACGACGATGTCGCGGGGCATCGAGGCCGTGCTGGGCCCCGAGCGAGTGACCCGGATCTGCGCCGACGACTACCACCGGTTCGACCGGCGGGCGCGCGCGGAGCTCGGCATCACGCCGCTCTCCCCGGACGCGAACTACGTCGACATCCTCGAGCAGCACCTGCAGCTCCTCGCGCTCGGGATGCCGATCCTGAAGCCCGTCTACGACCACTCGACCGGCACGTTCGGCGCGCCCGTCTACGTCGAGCCGCGCGACTTCGTCGTGATCGAGGGGCTGCTGCCCCTGTCGACGCGGGCGATGCGCGACGTGCTCGACGTGCGGGTCTACCTCGATCCCGAGGAGGACCTGCGCCGACGGTGGAAGGTCCAGCGGGACTGCTCCAGGCGCGGCTACGCGCCCGAGCAGGTCCTCGCGGAGATGGAGCGGCGGGAGCCGGACTCGGCCGCGTTCATCCGGCCCCAGCGAGTCCACGCCGACATCGTCGTGCGCTTCCACCGCCACGGGGAGGCCACCGACGACCGCCTCGGCGCGCGGCTGGTGCTGCGGCCGACGCTGGCCCACCCGGACGTCGAGTCGCTGATCACCTCGCTCTCGCCGAACGGATACCGGCCGGTCCGGCTCCAGCTCGAGCGCGACCTCGGCAAGCCGGCCGAGATCGTCGAGATCGACGGCGATTGCCCGACCGACGTCGGGAGCCGGGTCGAGGAGTCGCTCTGGCAGGGCCTGAACCCTGGCGACGAGTTCCGCCGCGATCGCATCGGGATCTTTGTCGACGGGGACGCCGAGCGCCGGAGCGAGTCCCTCGCGATGGCACAGCTGCTGATCGTCTACCAGCTCGCGATCGCCGCCCGCGACGGCGCCCCCGCCTGAGCGCGTCCGCTCAGGGCACCAGCCCACGCCGCAGGGCGATGGCCACCGCCTGCGTCCGGTCGCGGGCGTCGAGCTTGCGGAGCACCGCGCGGACGTGGGTCTTCACGGTGTCCTCGCTGACGTAGAGGGCCCGTGCGATCGCCCGGTTGTTCATGCCCCGGACGAGGTGGGCCAGCACCTCGCTCTCGCGCTGGGTGAGGCCGAACTCGGCGCCCGCCCACGTGTCCTCGGGGCGCAGCGTCGCCGCCCGGAGCGCGATCCGCCCGGCGAGCGCCGGATCCACGACCACCTCGCCGGCCTGCACCTCCTGGAGCGTCCGCACGAGCTCCTCGGGCGCGACCTTCTTCAGCACGTAGCCCCGCGCCCCCGCCCGCAGCGCCTCCAGGACGTACTGCTCGTCCTCGTAGACGGTGAGGATCACCACCTTGAGATCGGGCAGGCGCTCGACGAGCGCCCGGCAGACCTCGAGGCCGTTCGCGCCCTGCAGCCGCAGGTCGAGCAGGACGATGTCGGGCAGGTGGGCCTCGGCCTCCGCGAGGGCCCCCGCCAGGTCCTGCGCCTCGCCGACGATCGCCACCTCCGGCATGCCGTCGAGCATGGCCCGGAGTCCCTCGCGCACGACCAGGTGGTCGTCGACGACCACGATACGGATCGGCGTCATCGCGCCTCCCTCGCGAGGCCCGACGGGTCCGCCAGCGGGATCCGCGCCAGCACCGTGGTTCCCTCGCCAGGCCGGCTCTCGACGAGCAGCTCGCCGCCGAGCAGCGCCGCCCGCTCGGTCATCCCGGCCAGGCCGAACGAGGTCTGCGGCCCCCCGGACCGGCTGGAGGCGCGCTCGAAGCCGCGCCCGTCGTCGGCCACCACGAGCACGATCCGGCCCTCGACCTGGGCGAGCATGACGCGCACCGTCGAGGGCGACGCGTGCTTCAACGCGTTCGTCATCGCCTCCTGCGCGATGCGGTACAGGGCCGCCTCGTGGTGGGGCGGCAGCACGATCGCGTCGTCCACGTCGAGCTCGAGGCGCACGGCGTCGCCGAAGGTCCGAAGCGCGAGCGCCCGGATCCCCGGGCCGAGCCCGAGGTCGTCCAGGATCGTCGGCCGCAGGTCGAAAATGGCCGTGCGCGCCTCGTCGAGGGCGTCCCCGACCAGTTCCTGCGCCTTGGTCAGCTCGGCGCGCGCGCGGCCGGGGTCGGCGTCCAGGTGCAGGCGCGCCGCGTGCAGCCGGTACCAGACCGAGACCAACTGCTGGGAGACGCCGTCGTGGATCTCGGTTGCCACGCGGCGGCGCTCCTCCTCCTGGGCCTCGATCGTGGCACGGACGAGGTCCTCGAGCGCCGCCTCCTTCTCGGCCAGGGCGGAGAACAGGTCCGCGTGCTCGATGGCGACGGCCACCAGCGAGGCGACCACTCGGAGGAACTCACCCTGCCGGTCGCCGTAGTCGCGCCGCTCGCGCGAGTGCACGTTGAACACCCCGACGAGGTCTCCCGACCGCGAGACGACCGGCACCGACAGCATCGAGGTGTACAGCTCGCCGCGCAGCTCGGGGATGTACTTGTAGCGCGGGTCGGCCCACTTGTCCTCGGGGATCACGACCATCTCGCGGTGCTCCGCGACCCAGCCGGTCACCCCCTCGCCGACGTCAAGCACGACGTTGCCGACGGCGCCACGGAAGCCCTCCGAGGCGGCGCGCAGAACCAGCCGCCCGCGCTCGCGGTCGAACAGGTGCAAGAAGCAGGCATCGCCGTTCGTCGCCTCGGTGACGAGGTCGATCGTCGCCCGCAGCACCGCGTCGAGATCGAGGCTCGAGGCCATCGCCTCGATGACGCGGCGCAGGACGCGGTTCTGCGTCTCGACCCGCGCGGCCTCGATCGATGCCTTCATCTACGGATTGTACCGGGAGCCCGCGGGGCAGGCGCCGCCGGGCGAGCCCAGGTCAGCCGACGGTCCGTGCGAGGAACGCGGCGACGGCGGCGTCGTAGCGCGCCGGGTCCAGATTCCACTCCTGCAGGTGGTCGGCGCCGGCGAACGTCAGGTAGGTGACCTGGCGCGGCAGCGCCCGAGCGAGCGCGGC
>JAJYGO010000234.1 GCA_021785115.1 Chloroflexota bacterium
ATCCGGCCACCTGGATGGTGGTGCTGCTCCTGGCGGTGATCCTCGTCGCCGGGTTCGGAGCGGTCGCATGGCGGTGATCGGAGGCGGCCGCGAGGAACCGCCCGCCCACGCGCAGACCGTGGAGATCGTCGTCGCCAACGGGTACCACCCTGCCATCGTCGAGGTCGCGGCAGACGTGCCCCTCCGGCTCGTCTTCCGCCGGATGGACGCGCACGAGTGCTCGGACCGCGTTGTGTTCTCGGAGCCGCGGCTCGTCCGGCACCTGGCGCCGGGTGCGGCGACGGTGGTTGACCTTCCCGCAGCGGGGCCAGGTGAAGTCCGGTTCACGTGCGGCATGGGGCGCTATCGGGGGCGCATCGTCCGACGCGCGGGTTCTGGCCGCCGCAGCAAGGGCGGCCGTGGCCGAGCTGCCTGGCCGTGGGCGATCCTCATGTCGGCACTCGGTCTCCTGTTGGGCGCGTCGGTGCTCGCCGACGCGCCGGTCCCTGCAACCTGGCTTCTTGCAACCCTGGTGAGCCTGTTCACGGCCGTGCTCTGCCTCCGGACCTTTGCAGTGCCGCGCGCCACGATCAACCGTCACTGAGGCCCGCCGTGCCCTTCGTCATCGACATCAACCCGGTCGCCTTCAGCATCGCTGGCGTGGACGTCCGCTGGTACGGGCTGACGCTTGTGCTCGCGATGCTCGTCGCCTACGCGATCGCGGACCACGAGGCGCGCCGGCGACGGCTCCCGGCCGGGATCGTCGCGGACGCCGTGATCTGGGTCGCGGTGGCCGCACTTGCCGGCGGCCGCCTGCTCTTCGTCCTCCAGAACGGCCTGCCGGACTTGGCGGAGCACCCGGCGCACATCTTCATGGTGTGGACGGGCGGCCTCTCGTTCTACGGGGGTCTGATCGCTGGCCTGCTCGCCATCGTCGTCCTCGCCCGCCGGCGAGGCGTCAACTGGCTGACCGCGCTCGACGTGGCCGCGCCCGCGGCCGCCATCGGCCAGGCCATCGGCCACATCGGCTGCCTCATCGGCGGGGACTCAGCCGGCATCGCCACGACCCTCCCTTGGGCCGTGATCTACCGCAACCCGGCGGCGATGGCGCCGCTGGACACGCCGCTCCACCCGACGCAGGCCTATGAGGCGATCGCGCTCCTCGGCCTGTTCCTCGTCCTGTGGGCGCTCCGCCGCCGCTCGTTCATGGTGCCGGGCGCCCTGGCCGCCGCCTACCTCGGCGGCCTCGCGGCCATCCGTTTCGCGCTGTTCTTCCTGCGCGACGAGCCGAGCGTCCTGTTCGGACTCAAGACGGCCCAGCTGATCGGGATCGCGATCGGCATCGCCGCCGTTGGCCTCGCCGTCGTGGCGAGGCGTCGCGCCCGTCCCGTCCACGCGCCATCGGCGCACATGGAGGTTGTTGCATGATCACGAACGCCGATCACACCGCACCCCGCACCGCGAGCCGGCCGCGCTGGTTGCTCCCCGCCATCGCCGTGGCAGCGGCCGCGGCCGCGCTCCTCTATCTGGGCGTCCTGACGCCATCGTCGCTGCTCACGATCGGGCTGTTCGGGGGCATGATCGGCATGCACCTGTTCGGACACGGGTCGCACGCCGGCCACGGCGGCCACGAGGCGCACGGCGGCAACCCGGCCGCCGACGGCCAGACGCCCGGAGCCGAGGCTGACCGGCCCGCACAGCACCGCGGCGGCTGCCACTGACGCTGAGGCGCCGGATGCCCCCGCCCCCAATGCGCCGTCAGGCGGGTCGCGCCGCCCGCCGCCACGAGAAGGCTCGCGTCTCGGCGCGCAGGCGCAGGAGCCCCTGGCGAGCCACGGCGTACACGAGGACCGAGACTGCGAACACGAGGCCCGTCCCGAAGCCCACGTGAGCGGCAGCGGCTATGCCCGCGCCTGTCGCGAGGGCGGCGCCGACCGAGGATTCGACGAGCTGCGCCGGGATCCGTCGGGCTCCAATGCGCCGGTCGGAGGACCAGATTCCCCAGCCGGCCGTGGCCCTACCGGCGCAGCAGCCGGTGAAGAAGCAACCGATCCTCCCGATCGCCACGGCGACGAACAGGCCAGGCGCCGCGCCGTCCAGGAACTCGCCGAGCGGCACGCCCACGGCGAGCGCAATCGCCGCCGCCGCCAGGGGCGCGGTCACGAGGAAGCCGTCGACGGACCAGCCCTCGCGGAGGTTCTGCCGGCTGAACCCCTTGAGGGCCACGTACCAGGCCTTCGCCCCCGCAAGACCAGCGGCGATCCCGGCGAGCGAAGCGACGACGGCCGCGCCGGGGTTGATGCCGTGGTGCGCGAGAAAGGCCGGCTGCAGGGCCACGGCGGTGACCAGGGCGACGGCCGCGAGAAGGGTGAAACTGCCCGGCACGACGCCGGGACTGGCCGCCAGGGGCGCGATCGGGGCCCACCGCGTCCGGACAGGGACGGCCGGCGCGGGCTCGACGGTCCATCGCCGCCAAGACCAGCCGGCGCGCTCGAGGCGCCCTCCGGCGTTCGCTCGCCGGGCGCGCTCAGGGCCTACGAGCTCGGCGCTGACGTCCCACTCCCCGGCCGACACCCCATAGACCCAACTGGTCGCCGACACACGGCCGGACCCCGGGACAACGCCAGCTACGGTCTCGGTGCGGACGAAGCTGTCGCCCGCCCGTGCCAAATTCGGATCGACACCGCGACGACGCCCCGAGACCCTGATCGTCGCGGCGAACGCCGGGCCGCCGGGCGGCCCGGCGTCGAAGCCGTAGGACACGACGACCGCCGCCGGCTCCGCGTCGTCGGGAGGCTCGGTCGAGACCGCGGGGTCGGTCCCTGCCAGAGCAGGCGGTGGGTTGCGGTTCGCCTGCCCCGAGCTGCGCCGGCCAGCCCGCCTGCGCTCGGCGTTCCGCGACGGCATTCGACGCTCTCCTCGGACGTCAGCGTGATCGGCGATCGCGCTTCGGGAGGCTCAAGCGCCCGGGCAGCCGGGCCAGCTGGAGAAGCCCTGGTGCATCCCGGGGTTGTGGTCTCCGCTGAAGCCGCCCATCGTGGTCGCGTGCATCGAGATGCAAGCGCCGTACTCGGCGCCCGACCCAGACGCCGACGCGGCGGTCGGGGCGGCGAGGGATGCCGCAAGGGCAACGGCGACAGCGACCAAACGGATGAGGCGCATCAACAGGACCTCCTGGGACTGCGGGCGCCGCGGCGCGTGCGCGCCGCTTGACGCGGAGGCGGGCGAGGCGAGCTCGCTTGGTGCGATGCTACTACATCTCCGTCGTACTACCGCGCCAGGCGATGGACTAAGCCAGATGGGCGGCGCCGTCAACACCGGGCGGGAGGGTCACCTCGCCCCGCGCCGCTCGGCGGATCGCAGCTGCGAGGTCGGCGAGCGAGGCGCCGGTCGTCAGGCAGCCAACAGCCCCCTCCTGAAGCGCCCGCACAGCGTCCCGCTGCTCCCACCGGGGCGCGAGACGGAGCACGTTGGCCTGCGGTGCGGAGACACGCGTCCCCGAGGGACCCGTGGACCGCCCCTGCCCCACGTCCACCTCGAGCACCACCATTGGCGCCGTCGCCTGATGGCCAGGGCCAGTGCTGACCAGACGCACTCCGGGGACGGTCCCCACGAGGGACTCGAAGGCGGCCCGGACGAGCGGGATCGACTCGACGGCGACCGTGATCGCCCTTGGATCCTCCGCCCCGCGGCCATGCAGCCCGAATGTCTGATCAAGCACTTCGCGAACTCCTGCCGTCCCGGCCGTCGCCAAGGGTCAATGATCAGCGCGCACATGAGCACAGGCTGAGACAGGGCTGTGGATTGCCGGGACCAGATCAACGAGGGCAAGCCGTAGGCGCGAACGCCGGCAGCCTAGTCCGGCGTCAGGACACCTCGCCGCCCGCCCCAGCGGCCGGGTGCGTCGCGCCCAGCAGGTTGTCGTAGCCCTTCCATCGGTAGACGATGGTGGACAGGATCCAGCTCGCCGCGAAGACCACGATGATCCCGATGCCGATCAGCCCGAAGTCGAGTCCAGTCACGACGTCCCAGATACCGCCGGTCAGCCCGAACTGGTCCGCGACGATGCTGAGGACCTCGATGCCCCCGATCACGAACGCAATCAGGACCGACACGAGCGTGATGTTGAGGTTGTAGTAGAGCTTCCGGATGGGCTTGACGTAGGCCCAGCCGTAGGCACCGAGCATCAGGATGCCGTCGGTCGAGTCGACGGCGCACATGCCGGCGGCGAAGAGCGCGGGCAGGATCAGGATGTAGCCGACCGGCACGCCTCCCGCGCCCGAGGTGGCCGCCAGTCCGAGGAGGGCGACCTCAGACGCCGTGTCGAATCCGAGGCCGAACAGGAACCCGAGCGGGTACATGTGCCAGCTGCGCCGGATCAGCCGCAGCGCCGGCCGGAGCAGCCGCGCCAGCAGTCCCCGACTGTTGAGGAACTCTTCGAGGCTCTCCTCGCTGTACTCGCCGCCGTCGCGGACCTCGCGGAACATGCGCCAGATGTCCAGCAGGACGACCAGATTGATGACGCCGATGACCAGGAGGAAGGTCGCTGACACGCCGGTCCCGATCAGGCCGCCAATCCGCTGGGCGGCCGGGATCTCGCTCACGGCGCCCGCGAACAACGCGACCAGCACCGACAGCGCGACGACGACCGTCGAGTGGCCGAGTGAGAAGAACGTGCCGACCGCGACGGGGCGCTGCCCGTCCTGCATCAGCTTGCGGGTGGTGTTGTCGATCGCTGCGATGTGGTCAGCGTCGACGGCATGCCGAAGGCCGAACGTGTAGGCCAGGAACGCGGTCGGTAGCAGGATCGGGTAGGACGCGGACGCCGCAAGGGCGAGGCCCCACGCCGCGACGTTGAAGGCGACGAGAAAAGCGTAGACCGCGATGACCCGCCGCCGCAGGCTTGGAGACGAGTCGAGGAGGCGGCGGAGGTGTGACAGCATGGACGGCTCCCTGGGGACGAGGGTCGGTGGCGCTCCGAGAGCATGCTAACGCGCCTCGTTGCAGTTGTCCTACGTGGCGTTGCCGGGCGCGCGTGGGCGCGTGCCGGGCGCTGTACGATTCCGTGCGCCATGACTGAGCCGTCCCAGCATCCCTCCGAGACCCTGGTCGAGCGCGCGCGGGCGCACCTGCGGGCGAGCGGCATGCGTTGGACGCCCCAGCGGCGCCTGCTCGTCGAGGTGCTCCTCTCCACGCACGGCCACGTGACCGGCTCCGAGCTCGTCGAGCGCTGCCGCGCGATCGACCCGGACACGACGCCGTCCACCGTGTACCGGAGCCTCGACGCGCTCGAAGGGCTCGGCCTCGTTCGCCACTCCCACGGCCATGACGGGGTCGAGGAGTACCACGTGCTGCCCGAGTCCGTGCACGGCCACCTGCGGTGCGAAGCGTGCGGCGGGACCTGGGACATCAGCGAAGCCGAAGCTCAGGCGCTGACTCAGGCGCTCGCGGGCGCGCGGGGATTCGCCGTCAACCTCTCCCACCTGACCGTCGTCGGACGATGCGCCCAGTGTCCACCTGTAGTCGCCACCGCGGAGCCCGAGCTCGCCGACGCCGAGCCCTAGCCGGCCGGAGCGGGCGACGGCGCCCACCATTCGGCCTGCGAGAGCGATCTCTTGGCGCGCAAACCCGACGGGCGGCAGCCTACCGGCCACCGAGCAGAAGGAACGCCACCACCATCGCGATGAGTCCCGCTGCGATCCCGAGCGCGTAGTTCTGCACGCGGCCCGTGTGGATCCGCCGGAGGAACGATCCCGCGGCCGTGGCAGCCGCGCCGGCCCGGTTCACCGCCCCGTCGACCACGGCGCGGTCGAACCACCAGAGGCCGGCGGCGGCCCGCCCGCCCACCCGGATGAACACAAGGTCGTTCAACTCATCGAACCACCACTTGTTCACCGATGCCCAGTAGAGGAATCGCGCGAGGCGGGAGCCCCGCGAGACCGCGGCGACGCGATCGGGCGAGGCCGCGACGCGCAGGCCGAACACCGGGAGGTCGACGCCGAAGAGCCGCCACGCCAGCGCGATCCCGGCCACTGCGGTCGCCACGGACGCGACGACCAGTGCACCGTCGACCCCGACCAGCCGGTAGCCGAGTGCGACGCCACCGCCTGCCCCGGCCCCTGCATCGAAGACCGGCTGCAGCCAGCGGGCGAGGAGGCCATTGCCGGGTGGGAGCCCGACGACCATCCCGATCGCGAGGGTGCCGCCCGCCAGGAGGACCAGGGGGGCGGTCATCGTGCGCGGTGACTCATGGATCGCCGCCTCGACGGACGGCTCGCCACGGCTCCTGCCCCAGAACACCAGGCCCATGAGCCGGAACATGTAGAAAGCCGTCAGGCCGGCGACGACGACGCCGACCCCCCAGACCCAGTAGAAGCCGCTCTTGAAGGCCTCGCCAAGGATCTCGTCCTTGGAGAAGAAGGGTGCGAGGGGAGGGATCCCCGCCATCGCGAGGGCGCCCAGGAGCATCGTGGCGTAGGTCACCGGGATGCGCGATGCAAGCCCCCCCATGCGGCGCATGTCCTGCTCATCGTGGACCGCGTGGATCACGGACCCCGCGCCAAGGAACAGCAGTCCCTTCGTGAACCCTTGGGCCAGCATGTGGAACACGGCCGCCGTCCAGGCGCCGACGCCGAGGGCGGCGAACATGTAGCCCAGCTGCGACAGGGTCGAGTACGCGAGGACGCGCTTGATGTCCGTCTGGGTCATGGCGACAGAGGCCGCCAGGATCGCCGTGAATGTGCCGACCGCCGCGACGACGACCATAGCGTCCGGGGCCGCGGCGAAGAGCCGGTTGGCGCGGGCAAGGAGGTAGACGCCGGCGTTGACCATCGTCGCGGCGTGGATGAGCGCCGACACCGGGGTCGGGCCCTCCATCGCGTCCGGTAGCCAGACGTGGAGCGGGAACTGGGCGCTCTTGCCCATCGCGCCGGCGAGCAGCAGCATGGCGACGATGGTCAGCGGGACGGGCAACACCGACTGGGTCCCCGCCAGCCGCGCGATCGCGTCGCGGATGTCGAGCGTCCCGGCGTCGACGAAGACCGCGAAGACCCCGAGCAGGAGGCCGACGTCGCCGACCCGGTTGACGATGAACGCCTTCTTCGCTGCCAGTGCGGCGGACTGGCGTTTGTACCAGAAGCCGATGAGCAGGTAGCTGGACAGGCCGACGAGCTCCCAGCCCGCGAACAGGAGCGCGAAGTTGCCCGCCAGCACCAGCAGGAGCATCGAGAACATGAACAGGTTGAGGTAGGCGTAGAACCGCCACCGCGCAGGGTCGCGGGCCATATATCCGATGGAGTACACGTGGACGAGCATCCCGACGGTCGTCACCACGAGGAGGAGCACGGCGGTGAGGCTGTCGACCGACAGGCTAACGTCGACCTGGAGCTGCCCGGCCGGGATCCACCGCCAGAGCGCGAACCGTAGGCCGTCCGGCCCGTATGCCCCCCCGAGCGCCCGGCCGATCACCGGCAGCGCCACAACCCAGGTGGCAACGGCGACGGCCACGGCGAACCGCCACGGCCGCGCCCGGAGCCGGCGGCCCGCGAGGCCGGTCAGGACGAAGCCCGCGAGGGGCAGCGCCAGGAGGAGCGAGACGGCGAGTTCATCGGGCATGCCTCAGGTCTCCACGATCAGTGGCGCGCTCGGCCGCAGGAGGGCGCGAAGCGAGCAACTAGCCGCTCGGCCTGAGTCGCAGCGCCGGTCGCGCGCTTCTGGTGGGCCGCGGAGCGGCGCGGCACGATCGGCGTCGGCGGTGCGCTCACGCGGCACATGTGGCCGTGCAGCGCACACAGTGGTACTGACCGGTGCGAGGCAGTGCGGCGGCCGCGCCCGGCGGACTGCCGTGGAGGTCGCAGGCGCATGCCACATCGCAGTGCGTGTCGAGCACGAACGGGGCGGCCCTCCCCGCGATCGCGTCGATCGCGCGTTCCCGGACGCCTGTGCTGAGCCGCACAGCGAGTAGCGCCGTGCTGATCGAGGCCTCGGCGGCAACGGCGATCAGGCCTAGACGGCCGAGCGCAGGCGCAAGCGCCCGACGCAGGCGCGGATCGTGGTCGCTGAGCGACTTGACGGTGCCGGCGGCCCAATCCCCGACGACCTGGGCCGCAGCCATCCCAGACAGCAGCGCGTACGGGATGCCCTCGCCGAACATCGCGTCGGCTGCGGCCGCCGCGTCTCCCGCCAACACCACGCGGTCCGACGCCAGCCGGCCCGCGCGCAGCCCCATCGGGATCCAGTGACCGCGCACGCGGCCCGCGCCAACGTCGAGCCCGAGGCCAGCCGCGAGTCGAGCGAGTTCCTCGCGCAGCCGCCACTGCTCAGCGACGGCGTGCGACCCGACGCCGACACTGGCGTGGTCGCCCTTCGGGAAGTACCAGCCGTACCCGCCCCTCAGGCCGAAGGACAGCACGGCAGTGTCCTCGGCGACGGACGGGGAGAAGGGAAGGCCCGCCTCGAGGGCGAGCGCCAGCCGCCGCGGCCGCCCCCCGAGGCCGAGCCGTCGCGAGAGGGTGCTCGGCTCCCCGTCGGCGATGACAGCTGCGTCGACGGCGATCCGCCCCGAATCGGTCAAGACGACCACACCCTCCGCGATCTCCACGACGTCGCGAACCGGCGTGCCGTCCAGGATGTCGGCGCCCGCCGCGGCCGCGAGCTCGGCGAGGGCGAGGTCGAATCTCGACCGGTCGACCATGGCGATCGTGGCATCGGGAGCGTCGAGACCGAACGGCCGCAGGTGCGGTCCGCGGAGCTCCACGCGGTGGACGCGGCGCTCGACGGCCGCGAGCGCGGCCGCCGGCACGAGCCGCTGCGACTTCGGGGTCAGCCCGCCTCCGCACAGCTTCGGGCGCGGGAGCCGCCGGGCCTCGATGAGGGTCACGTCGGCGCCGCGCTCGGCGAGGAGCCTGGCGGCCGTGCTCCCGGCGGGCCCCGCCCCGACCACCGCGACGCGCGGCCGTGTCATCGGCTTGCCGGCTCCTGGGCGATCGCTGGGCGCAGTCGACTTCAGGACCAGCGACCGCCCGGCCCCGCAGCCGATCTCAGCGTCGGCGTGGTGGCTCGCAAACCGTGTCACGTTCGCCTCCATGCGTTGGCGTGGATGACGTCCGCGTGGTCAGGCGCCACCCACGCGCTCAGCATCGTGCAGCCGGCTGAGGGGCGAGTGAACCGGTGCTGAGACCTGCTCGACCGACCCGATGCCGGGCGCTCGATCGTCTCAGGACCCGGCATCGCCCGCCGGATCCGGCTCGCCGGCGAGCAGGTCCTCGATCAGGCCGGCAGGCGCCGGGCGGAGCCGGCCGGCGGGGTCCAGGAACGCCCCCCGCGCGTGATCGGCGGCGATGAGCGAACCGTCGGCGCTGCGGAGCTCGTGCAGCCACGTTCCGGACACGCGCCGGACGTCGACGAGCCGGCTCGACACGGCGAGGCGGTCGCCCTCCCGCGCGCCTGGTCCCAGGACGAGGCGATGGCCGACCACGAGGCTCACGAAGCCGGCGGCGTCCATCCGCTGGAGGGGCCAGCCTGCCACCTCGGCCGCCCGGAACACGGCGTGCTCGAACCACTGGAGGACCACCTGCGGGCGGAGCCGGCCGTCGGGGCCGAGGTGATACGTCCGGACCCGCTCGTCGTGGCGGAACCACCGCCCGCCGGCGCCCTCCGTGGGGGGGAGGTGCCGCTGGGAGTCGCCGTCCGGCCCGTCGTCCCAGGCGGCGCGGGCCGTCGCCGCAAGGTCGCCGCCCACCGCGAAGTCGACGCTCGTCTCGGTGACGCCGTCGCCGCCCGCCAGAGGCGCAACCGCGACGGAGAGCCGCGCGCCGAGGGGGACCGGGGCCCGGTAGGAGATCTCGAACGCCACGAGCCGGGTCCCGGGCATGGCAGAGGAGTCGTGGGCCAGCCGGGCCAGCGCCACGTAGGCGGCGTTGTTGAGGTGGCCGTAGCGGTCGCAGTCGTCCCACCGCACCGGGGTCGTGATCGCGTGGCGCCCGGCGCCATGCACAGACGCACTCATGCCGCGGCTCCAGCGGGCTGGGGCGAGGACGCGACTGGCGCGTGCGGCCGATGCGGGCCCAGTCCCTGGCGCCCAGGCGGCCTCACCTCACCACCACGGCCGCAGCGGCCGCGTCGACGGCCCGCCCGGCGCGGGTCGCGCGAGGAGGATCTGGGCGACGTCGAGCGAGCCCTCCTCGAACCCACGCCGCGCGGCGGTCATGTACAGCCGCCAGGTGCGGAAGACCTCCTCGCCCGCAAGCGCGCGCGCCGCGCCCGCGTGGGACTCGAGGCGCTCGACCCATGCGGCGAGCGTGAGCGCATAGTGGGGCCGAAGGCTCTGGACGTCCACGAGCTCGAAGCCGCAGCGCCGGGCGACCGCGATCGCCTCCTCGACCGTGACCAGCTCTCCGTCCGGGAAGACGTAGCGGCCGAGGAACCCGCCGTCGCCGGGGCGCAGGCGTCGCAGCCAGCTGCGGCCCCTCGCGTCGGCGGTGGCGATGCCGTGGTTGAGGAACAGGCCTCCAGGGCGGAGCGCGGCGAACGCCGATCGGAAGTACGCCTCGAGGCGGTCGCGGCCCACGTGCTCGAACATGCCGACCGATGCCACGGCGTCGAACGAGCCCATCCGGCGGAGATCGCGGTAGTCGCGGACGGCGACCACGGCCCGCGCCTCGAGCTGCCGCTGGCGGATCTGCTTCGCCGCCCAGTCAGCCTGCGCCGCGCTGAGCGTGATTCCGGTCGCCTCGGCGCCGTACCGCTCGGCCGCGTGGAACACGAGCGACCCCCACCCGCAGCCGATGTCGAGGAGCCTCGTCCCCGGCCCGAGCCGCAGCTTGCGACAGACGAGGTCGAGCTTGGCCTCCTGGGCGGCGTCGAGCGAGGTGTCGGGCGTCTCGAAGTATGCGCACGAGTAGACGAGTCTCGAGTCGAGCCACGTCGCGTAGAACTCGTTGCCCACGTCGTAGTGGAAGCGGATCGCGGCCATGTCGCGCGCTCGCGAGTGCCGCCGACCGGTGAGCCACGCCCGGCGCTCGAGTACCGGAGCCGAGCCCGCGCCGCGACGCAGTTCGAGGCCCAGCCGAGCGATGCGGGGCGCCGCACCCGCGAGCACCTTCGCGTCGAGCGCGCGCCCGGCGTCGATGGCGGCCCCGAAGTCTCCTTCGATCTCGATGTCCCCACGGAGGTAGGCCTCGCCGAAGGCGTCGGCCGAAATCGGCCACAGGAGCCTGGCGAGAGCGTCGGGGCCGCCGACCACGACGTGCGCCCGTGCGCCCGGCTCGGCTCGCCCGTCGCCGGCCAGCCGCAGATCGACCGAGCGGTCCGCCGGGAGGGCGGGCCGGATCAGCGCGAGGGCCTCGCGGGCGGTGGCCGCGCGGCGGCGCTGCAGGTCGGCAGCTGAAGCCCCGCGGCCGTCCTCATCCGGCGTCATTGCGGTTCACTCCGGTGTTGGTGCCGACGCTGGCCGACGGTGCATGGGCGGCGCAGGGCAGCGACCGAAACGTAGGCCGCTCAGCATCGCCCCAGTGCCGGGGTGCGTCGGACGAGGTGGGCGCTCCCCCTCCTCTTTCCTGAAACAGCCCGCTGCGCCCGCACAAGGTGGGCCGGTCCAATGAGCACAATGTGAGGTGCACCTGAGACCTGCCGATGCTCGGGACTGATCCGACGGCGTCGCTCCTGGTCATCTGTCGCGCCGATACGGGACCATGCTCACCACCGTGTTCGGGCGGCCGATCGGCGCCCGCCTGAGCCGGCCCGCGACCTGGTTGAACAGCACCTGGTCCCACCAGTGGCGGGGCACGAACTCGGGCAGCACGACGATCGTCAGCAGATCGGGGTCCGACGAGGACGCCTCGAGGTAGGCGACCAGGGGCTCGACGACCGCGCGGTAGGGCGACTCCACGATCACCAGGGCCACGCCGGGCATCTGTCGGGTGAATGTGTTGCGAAGTGCCGACCCGGCCTGGAGATCGTCTGTCACGTGGACGGCGATGACGTTCTCGGAGATGGACCGCCCGAAGGTCACGGCCTGGACGACCGCCCGGTTCACCTCGGGCACAGGCACGATGACCCGCTCTTCGCGACGGGGCGGTCCGATCACGACGTCCGGGCGTACCGCCAGATCGGACGCCTGGACCGAGTACTCCCTGCGGACTAGGAGCATCAGCCCGGCGAGTCCCGGGACCATGACCGCGACGAGCAGCGACTCGGGCGCCTTCGCGGCGGTGACAACGACCGCCACGACGCCCGTGAGCCCCGCGCCAACGCCGTTGACCGCCAGCCGGCGACGCCACGCGGGACCGCGCACAGCCAGCCAGTGCCGGACCATGCCGGCCTGGCTGATCGTGAAGGCCACGAACACGCCGACCGAGTAGAGCGGGATCAGGGCGGTGGTCCTCCCGCCGAAGACGATCACGAGCACCGACGCGACGGCCCCAAGCAGGAGGATGCCGACCGTGTACGCGAGGCGGTCGCCGCGGAAGGCGAAGTGGCGGGGCATGAGGCCGTCCCGGGCGAGGATCGCCGCGAGGCGCGGGAACGCGTTGAAGCTCGTGTTCGCGGCGAGGAAGAGGATCAATGCAGTGACGAGCTGGAACGCGTAGAAGCCTGGCGACTCCGTCCCGTAGACGGTTGCGGCCAGCTGCGCGACCACTGTTCCGCCGCCCGGGCCGCTCGGCGTGATGCCGTAGCGGTCCACCAGGAAGGTGATGCCGACGAACAGGACGCCCAGCAGCACCGCCATCGCCGTGAGCGTCCGGGCGGCGTTCGTCGCCTCGGGCGGCTCGAAGGCCTGGACGCCGTTCGCGATCGCCTCGGTGCCGGTCAGGGCCACCGACCCTGCGGCGAAGGCCCGCAGGAGCAGGATGGCGCCGACGGCCTCGAGAGGTCGCGGCCGGGGGGCCTGGGCCGCTCCGCCGCCATCCCCGAGCGCGACCCGCACCAGTCCGATCCCGATCATGAGGAGCGTGCCGCCGATGAAGAGGTAGGTCGGGATCGCGAAGATGTTGCCCGACTCGCGGACGCCGCGGAGGTTGGCGAGCGTGATGAGCGCGATCGCCGCGACGCCGATGGCCACGCGCCCGGGCTCGAGCGCGGGCACGGCCGATGTGATCTGCTCCACGGCCGACGACGTCGAGACGGCCACGGTCATGACGTAGTCGACCAGCAGGGCTCCCGCGGCGACGATGGCGGCCCCGAGCCCGAAGTTCGCGCGCGCGACGGCGTACGCCCCGCCCCCGGAGGGGTAGGCGTGGCCGATCTGGCGGTAGCTTGTGGCCACGGCGGCGAGCAGGCCCGCGATTGCCAGCGCGATCCACAGGCTCGCCGAGAGGGCCGCCGCCCCCGCGACGATGAGGACGCGCAGGATCTCCTCGGTTGCGTAGGCGCTCGAGCTGATGGCGTCAGAGCTGAAGATCGCGAGCGCCTTCTTCTTGGAGAGCCGCTCCTCGGCCTCCTGCTCGCTCGTGAGGGGCGGGCCGATGAGGACCCTCCGCGCAAAGGCCCACAGCCGCCCACTGCTCGTTGTCGGTCGGCTGGCTTCGGGCTTGGCGCGCAGGACGCCGGGCGCCGTGTAGCGGAAGTATTGGGCCAGGGGACGGTCGACCCGCACGCGCCGGTCGGCCCGCCTGTGTCCTGCCCGCGGCGGCTCCTCAGCGCTCACGCTAGCTACTATAATGACTGTAGTAGATCACGGTCCCGGCGGGTGCGTGCGGGTCACTGCCGGGTGTACTGGCGCGCCCTCGGGATCCGGAAGCGGCCGCAAGTACCGCGCCGATCACCACGGCCGCGGCTCCGGAGAGCTCGACGGGCGCGGGCCGCTCACCGCTCAGGAGTGAGGCGGCGATGCCCACGACGGGGACCAGGTAGAGCACCGGGCCGAGCCGGACGAGGGGCATCCGCGCGAGCAGCCAGAACCACGCGACGTACGCGAGGCCCGTCCCCGCGACCCCTTGGACGGCTAGGTCGAGGAGCAGGCCCGTCGTGAGCGCGCCCGGCGTCCACGGCTCGGTCAGGGCACTCGCCAGAAGGAGCACCGCCCCGCCCAGCGCGAACTGCAGGCCTGTCGTGACGACCAGGTCGACGCTGTCGGCGAGGCGGCGCATGGCGATCGTTCCGAGGGCCGGCGCGATGGCCGCGACGAGCGACAGGGCGACCCCGTCCAGCCGGGTCGGCCCCGTGCTCGGCGACGCGATGAGGACGACGCCCACCATGGCCGTCGCGAGCCCCGTGCCGGCCCGTCGGCCGAGCCGCTCGCCGAAGAGCAGCCATCCCGCCGCGGCGAGCGCTAGTGGCTGCACTCCGCCGAGGACCGACGCGACCGCCGCCTCGGCCCGGCCCGCCGTGAGGTACATCGCCCCAAGCGCGAGCACCGAGTTCGCGATGGCGAGCATGAGGATCACCGGCCAACTCGGGAGGCGCAGCGGGCTGCTGCGGCCCGAACGTCGAGCCGGCCCGAGTCGCGCCGCGAGCACGGCCCACGCGAGGAGCACGGCGCCGCCCGTGGCCGAGCGCAGCCCGGCGTGCAGGATGGGCGTCGGCCCCGGGCTCGAGGCCTTGATGAGCACGAAGCACAGGCCCCAGACCGTCGCGACGAGGACGGCCAGCGCAACCGGACTGAGCGAGACCCGGCCGTGCCCTCCCCCCTCGGCGTGCAGCGCGGCAGGTCCGCCCGGGAGCCCTGCGGTCTGACCGACGCCCGGCGGGGCGAGGCTGCCGGAGGTCGCGGGCAGGCGCCGGGAGTCAGCGACGGTCGGGGAGCTCACCGTCGGGCGCGAATGGGGCTCGGCGGCGGCTGCCCAGCGGCGCCGCTCATCGCGCCCGCGCGCCGGGGCTGAGCCGCAGGGCGGCGAGGACGACCACGGCCCCTGCGACCGACCAGAACACCGGGACCCCGCCGATGCTCAGCAGTGCCGGCCACCCCGCCATGCGAGGCAGCACGGTCCCGAGGACGGCGCCGACGGCGCCGGCAACGAGGATCCGGGCGGGGTCCGCGCGGCCGCCGAGGAGCAATTGGCCGACGAGGCCGGAGACCAGGACGGCGACCAGCAGGGTCGCGACGCCCAGAACGGCGCCCCAGACGACCCCGGCCAGCGCCAGGCCGAGGATCGCGCCCCCGGCGAGGAGGAGGCCCGAGCGCCGCGACACCTCAGCGTCCGGGCACGAGCCCGTCCGCACCCATCAGGGCGCGGACCTCGTCCAGGGAGGCGTCGGGCGGCGGGAGCACCGCGTCCGAGCCGACCAGCTCCCCCGGCTCGAGCCTCGTTCCGTGGATGCGGACCAGGTGGACTAGCCGCGCAAGGTCCTCGTGGTAGGCGGAGTGGTCGCCGCGGTCCACCGCCGCGCCGAGCCGCTCGTCCATCGCATTGAGGTGGGCGGCATGCTCGTCGTCGACGCGGTACTGGCCGTCGTTGAGGATTCGCACGATCATCGGGCCGTCCCTCCGGCGGCTGCCGTCGCCGCGCCCTTCAGGGCGGCGAGCTCCGCCTCGACCGACGCCGTCCGCGTGGTCCGCTCGAGCTCCGCCTGCACGGGATCGGCAGCGGCGGAGACGTCGTCGAGGGCGCCCGAGGCGACCAGCTCGTCGATCGCGCCGGCCCTGGCCTGCATCTCCTGGGTCTTGGCGGTGGCGCGGTCCACCGCGAGCCCGACGTCCGCCATCTCCTCGGAGACGCCGGTGAAGGCCTCGCCGATCTTGACCTCGGCCTCCGACGCCGAGTACTGGGCCTTGATCACCTCCTTCTGGTTCCGGAAGGCCTCGATCTTGGCCGACAGGCGCGCCTCGGCGGCGGTGAGCTTGTCCTGCTGCGCCTGGACGTCGGCAACCTGCTGTTCGAGGGCGGCCTGCTGGCCCGCCAGGACCTGCTTGCGCTCGAGGGCGGCCCGCGCCAGGTCGTCCCGCCCGGCGGCCACCGCCTGGCGCGCCTGGTCGTCGGCAGTCCTGACGCTCGCCTCGAGCTGCGCGAGCTGGAGCTGGAGTCGGCGCTTGGCGGTCGTGACCTCGATCAGGCCGCGCTGCACCTCGCGGAGCATGTCGCGCTGCTTCTCGTAGGACAGGTCAAGCGTCTCGCGGGGGTCCTCGGCGGCGCCGACGATGGCGGTTAGCTTGGCCTCAACGATGGTCTTGGTGCGGTTGAAGAGTCCCATGGCATTCCTTTCCTTGTCGGGGGTCAGCAGCAGCCGCCGTGGTGACGGTGCTCGGAGTGATCGGGGTGGCCGGGCTCCTGCTCGCCCGGCCGCCGTGGGGCGCCGGGCGGCGTGTCCACGGCCGGGTGGTCGTCGTGCCGCCCGGCCGCGGACGTGGCCCCGGGCGCCCCGTCGAGGGGCATGCCCCACATGGGGTACCAGCGCGCCTGGTCGGGCTCGACCGGCATCTCGCGGCCCAGGGCCGCAGCGAGCTGGAGCTCGCGGGCGTTGTCGCGCGCGCCGTCGCCCGGGCCGGGCACGAACGGGTAGAACGCGGCGCGCTTGAAGTTGTAGAGCAGGTACGCCGGGCGTCCTGCCGCGTCGCGGAACCCGAAGGCCGCCGAGAGCACCTGGTCACCGAAGCCGGCGTCGCGCAGCTCGATGCTGATCTGGTAGGCGTTGGCCACGAGGTCTGCCAGCTCAGGATCTGTGACGACCACCCATGCGTAACCGTAGGCGTCCGACCGCCGCGTGACCGTTGCACCCGTCTCGCGGCCCGCCAGGTCGAGGAGCCGCGAAAGGTCGGCGTCGGCGTCGCGGTACGCCTGCGTGTCGATCGGCCGGATCACGATCCCGGCCTGCCCGCTCGCCTGGAGGCCGAGCTCGGCGCCGAGGGTGATGGCAGCCGACGAGAGCGCGACGAGCTGCTCGTCGCGCGACCGCTCAGGCCGCGTGCGGCCGAGCAGGGCGTCGAGCAGGCTCATCGTGCGAGCTCCGCGGCCTCGAGCCGCCGGAGCTGCTCGAGGCGCGTCTCGAGCGAGGGGTGGGTGGACAGGAGCCCGGCCAGCGACTGGCGGCTGAAGGCCGGCACGATGAGAAGGGCGGCGCCGGGCTCCACCGTGCGCAGGTCGGCGTCCGGGATCCGGCCCAGCGACCCGCTGATCTTGACCAGCGCCGACGCCAGGTCGGACGGCGCGCCAGTGACCACGGCCGAGCCGCGGTCGGCGGCCAGCTCGCGGTAGCGCGACAGCGCGCGGATCAGGACGAAGCTGACGAGCCAGACGCCGAGCGAGACGAGGTACACGACCACGATGCTCGGGCGGCCCTCGCCGTCACGGTCCTCGCCGCGCCCGAGGCCCAGCCAGAACCCCATCTGGACGATGAACGAGGCGACCGTGGCGAAGACCGCGGCCATCGTCAGGAC
>JAJYGO010000481.1 GCA_021785115.1 Chloroflexota bacterium
TGGAGCATGCCGTCAGCCGCGCGCTCGAGCGGAAGGCCGCTGCAGCCACGCCGGGCGGCGTCGTCGCGGGTCCTGCCGAGGCGCCGTAACGCGCTGGCACGTCGGCGCGTTTCCGGCGCCCAGCGCCACGCGTCGCTGAGGATCCACGATCGGCCCGGCGAGTGCGCGGGCCGCGCCGCGAACCACCCTCGAGGCGGTACCGACGTCCTGCCCGCCGGTCCCTTTCGTCATTCCCCGACCCGGCACCGCGGCTGGGGGCTGTCGGAACGCCGCGCCCCGACCGAACACTCTGGTCGCCGATCGAGAGCCCGGCGCACCGGTGCGATCGCCTCGCCACGCACCGGCCCAGATCGCGACACCAGCCCCGGGGGATCCACGCGGAAAGGGAAGCCGCACAGATGCTGTCACACTTCGAGACGCCCGTGAACCGGCCGATCTGGCCCGTCCGGGCCGATCCCGGCACGACCGGTCCCGTGCGCGTCCTCGTCGTGCACTCGACCGAGCTCGTGCGAAGCGGGCTGGTCGAGATTCTGCGCGCCGATCGCGTGTGCGACGTGCCCGCGGGTGTCGGGTCGGTCTACGAGGCCTTCCGCGTGGCGGCCGCCATCGCGCCGCGCGCGATTGCGTTCGAGTACGCGGCCGGCGGCGGCAGTGAGGCCGCCGCGCTGCTGGCTTCGCTGGTGCCGAGGCCGCGGCTCATCGCCCTCGTCTCGCATGCCTCGGACGCGGCTCTCTCCGATCCTCTCGGCTACGGCGTCGATGGTGTCGTCGTCATGGACGGTGCGAGTCGGCAATCGTTCGTGGCCGCGGTCCGCTCCGTGCTCATCGGCAACCTCGGCGTCGTGGCGGGCATGGCCAACGGCGGCTTCGGCCAGTGGGGCAGGCGTGTGACGCGGGAGCACGGCCTCACGCACCGGGAACGAGAGCTCCTCTTCCTCATCGGCGAAGGGCTCACGAACCGCGAGATCGCAGAGATGCTCACGCTCTCGGTCAAGACGGTCGAGTCGCACAGGGCCAACCTGTCGCGGAAGCTCGGGCTGCGCTCGCGTGCCGGCCTCATGCGCCTCGCGATCGGCTCCGCCGTGGAGCCGTCCTCGCACGGGGCTCCGGTGCTGGCCACGGCGGCGGGGGGAGAGGCGTGATCCCGGTTACGCGCCCGGACGGTTCGACCCTCCTGGTCAACCCGGATCGCATCGAGGCCGTCGAGGAGACGCCCGACACGGTGCTCACGCTGGTCGACGGACGGAAGCTCCTGGTCCGGGAACGCGCAGCCGACGTGGCCGCGCGCTTCCGCGCGTACCAGCGCGACATCCGCAACGACGCGCGGTTCGGGGGTCGGAGGCGGACGGACCCGCCCTCGGAAATCGCGCCGGAGCACTTCGGGAACCCGCTGAGGGAGACGATGCGGGTCCGCGAGCACCGCTGACCGATGGACTCCCCGATCGGGATCGCCATCGCGCTCGTCGCCGTGCTCGTGTCGGCCGTCATGGAGGGCACGTCGCCGGCATCGTTCGTGAACGTGTCGGCCATCCTCATCATCTTCGGCGGCACGTTCGGTGCCGCGATCGCCTCCTATTCGCTCCAGGAGTTCACGGCGGTCCCGAGGCTGGTCGCGCTGAGCGCGAGGCCCCGCACGAGCAACGTGACCGAACTCCGCGCGACGCTTGTCGGCTTCGCTGAGCAGGCGCGTCGCGAGGGACTCCTCTCGCTCGAGAGCGCCGCGGAGCGGGTCGCCGATCCCTTCGTCCGGCGCGGGCTCCAGATGGTGATCGACGGCCTCGAGCCCGACACCGTCGAGGAGATCCTCGAGATCGACATCGAGGCCACGCAGCGGCGGCATCAGAAGGGCATCTCCCTCTTCCAGTCGATGGGCGGCTACGCGCCGACCATGGGGATCATCGGGACGGTCATGGGCCTCGTGAGCGTGCTCAGTCACCTGTCCGACCCGGGTCATCTCGGTGAATCGATCGCCGTCGCCTTCATCGCGACCCTCATCGGCATCTCGAGCGCCAACATCCTGTGGCTGCCGATCGCCTCGAACCTCCGCCAGAAGGACGCCGCCGAGACGGCCGAACGACGCATGGCGATGGTCGGGATCATGGCCATCCAGGCCGGCGAGAACCCGCGGATCGTCAGCCAGAAGCTGTCCGGATTTGGAGTCTCGAAACCCGCCGAGCGCGCACCGGTCGGCGAGGCCTCCGGCGGAACCAGCGCGGCCGAGGAGGCAGCGTGATGGCCCGACGTCGCCGGACTCACGCCGAGGGCCACGCCGAGGGAGGCGAAGAGCGCTGGCTCCTCACGTACTCCGACATGATCACGCTGTTGATGGCGTTCTTCATCGTGCTGTACGCGATCAGCAACACGGATCTGCGCAAGTTCACCGCGCTCGCCCAGTCCGTCTCTGCCGCATTCAACGTCGATGTGCTGCAGGGGACGCAGGCACTGACCGTCACGTCGGGCCAGAATGTCGCGCCGGACGCAGGCACCTTCGACTCCGGGTCCGGCGCCGTCTCCACCGACTACCGCGCAATCCGGGCCGGCCTCGAGGACCTGGCGGTCTCCCTCGGCGTGCAGGATCGCGTCTCCGTGAGCGAGACCTCGGAGGGGATCCTGATCCGGATCGGTGGTTCGCTGCTGTTCGAAAGCGGGCGAGCCGTCCTCGACCCGACCTCCACGCAGCTGCTCGACCGCATCGCGGAGCTCATCCGCCCGCTGCCGAACCACGTCCGCGTCGAGGGCCACACCGACAACGTTCCGCCCGATGGCTTCCTGTTCCCCGACAACTGGGCCCTGTCGGCCGCGCGCGCGCGTGCCGTGCTCGACGGGCTCGTCGCGCGCGGGATCGATCCCGCGCGCCTCTCCACGGAGGCGTTCGCGCAGTACGAGCCGATTGCGTCGAACGACACGGAGGCAGGCCGAGAGAAGAACCGGCGCGTGGACATCGTCCTGCTGTATCCGGCCGCCACCGGAAGCCCCGTGGCGTCTGACTCGCCCGCGGACATCCCGACCATCAAGCCGTGAGGTGGCACCGATGAAACTGCCCGGAGGCCGCAAGGCCCTCATCGCGATCGTGCCGGTCGCCCTCGCCGCAGGCCTCTACGTCGGGTACACGCAGGTCGTCCACGCCAGCGTCCCCGCCGTCCCAGATCCCGGCCCCGGCCAGCATGGCGCGATGCTCGCGCTCGACAGCCGCGTCATCAACCTCGCCCCCGGCGGTGCCTACCGCTACGCCAAGGTCGCCGTGACGGTCGAGCTGCGCCCTGACAGTGCCAGCTTCTATGCGATGGCCGGGGATGCCCGCGCGACCGCGGAGACGACGATCACGTCGGAGTACACGGACGACGTGCCCCTGCTGCTCGACGCGCTGGGCCAGGTCGTGTCCGCGAAATCGTCGGACGACCTGGTCTCGGCCGCGGGCCGGGATGCACTGAAGAGCCAGCTGCTGGCCGCCATGCGCCAGGCGATCGGACAGAAGCCGGTGATCGACGTGTACCTCACCGACTTCGTCATGCAGTAGGGGTTCGCGGTGCTTTCTCAGTCAGAGATCGACGCGCTCCTCGGCGCCTTCGAATCCCGCGGCGATGGGGCTGCCGACCGGCCCGCGGCCGACGCGCGGCCGGCGCGCCAGGCGCGCACGTATGACTTCCGCCGGCCAGACAAGTTCTCCAAGGACCAGCTCCGCACCCTGCAGGCGGTCCACGAGAACGTCGCGCGCCTCACGGCGGCCCGCCTTCAGGCACGTCTCCGGATGCCCGTGTCCATGCAGCTCGCCGATGCCGAACAGATGATCTTCGACGAGCACATCGCGGCGATGCCGCTGCCGACCCAGCTGGCCGTCCTCCTGTCGGATGCGCTTGGCGGTCCGTTCCTGCTGAACATCGACCTCGGACTCGCGTTCGCCCTCATCGATCGTCTCCTCGGTGGTCCAGGGCGGTTGCCGGCGTCACGGCGGGAGCCGACCGCGATCGAGTCGGAACTGATCGCACGGGTGGTCGACGAGCTCCTCGCCCCGCTCGGCGAGGCGTGGGCGCATCTCGGACACCTGCAGGCCCGCGTCTCCGAGCTCGCGCTCGGCCCGGCGCTCCTGCGGGTGGCGGCCCCGAGCGCGGTCGTGGCAGTGCTCACGTTCGAGGTGCGGTTCGCCGGGCAGGCCGCGCCGGTCTCCATCTGCTACCCGCACTCCACGCTCGAGCCGATGCTCCCGAAGCTCTCTGCAACCGCCTGGTATGCGCAGCCCGTGCGCGGATCGGCGAACGGGTTCCACCGCGAGACGCTCGAGGCATCGCTGCAGGAGGTGGCGGTTCCGGTCGAGGCACTGCTCGGCACCGTCGAGCTGCCCGTCGAGGATCTTGCCTCGCTCCGGCCCGGGGACGTGATCCGCGTCGATGAACGGGTCGACCGGCCCGTCCCGCTGATGGTGGGCGGGGGCGTACGTGCGTGGGGCGTTCCCGGAAGGGTGGGGGACCGAATGGCGCTGCGGATCGTGACGCCGCTGCAGGCGAGGGAGGACTGACCGATGGACTGGCAGGCGCTGGACTGGGCTCCGTACGAGGGGCCCGCGGCGGCGGCGGTCGGGCCGCACCTCACGCTGCTTCGATCCGCGATCGAGGAAGCGGCGTCGGCCCGGGTCTCCGCGCCGGTCACGCTGCGGGATGTCGCGGTCGCTCGGGGTGCGGCGCTCAACGGGTCGGCGGAGCAGGTCATCGAGCCCGCCGCGCTGGCCCCCGTCGCGACGTTCGAGTTGCTCGGGGCAACCCGCCGGGGCGCCTGGGCGGCCCTCGACGCGACACTCGGCGACGAGCTGGCAGGGCAGGCCGTCGACCCGGCGGCGCTCGGGGCGCTCGTCGTCGGGTCTCTCGACGACGCGGCCACCGCCATCCTCGGCGAAGGCCTGAACGTCGGCCCGGCCCCGGAGGCCGCGCCGGACGGAGGCGTCCCGCTCATCGCGCTGCGGCTGTCCCTGGCAGGCCCCGACGAGATGGTCGTGGGGCTCGTGCTCGTCGCGGAGTCGCCGGCCGAGAGTGAGCTCGTCGCACACGTGACGGCGATGCAGGCGCTGCAGGGCGGGCCCGCGTCGGCCCCCGCGGCCCGGCCCGCGCCCGTGCCGCGGCCGGCGGCCGAGATGCCTTCGCCGACCCGACGACTACCGCCCGCGTCGGCCCCCGCGTCACGCCCACCGCAGGCACCTGTCGCCGAGCAGCCGACCGTACGAGCCGCTCGCTTCGAGGAACTGGCGCCGAGCCCCGTGGCCTCCGCCGGCAATGGCATCGAGCTCCTGCTCGGAGTGAACCTGCAGGTGACGGTCGAGATCGGGCGCGCGCAGCTACCGATCCGAGAAATCCTCGCGCTCGCGCCCGGTTCCATCGTCGAGCTCGACAAGCTCGCGGGCGAGCAGGTGGACGTCCTGGTGAACGGCCATCCCATCGCGCAGGGCGAAGTCGTCGTCGTCGACGAGAACTTCGGCGTGCGCATCACGACCATCGTGTCGCGCCGGGGCAGGCTCCCCGCGGCGGGCGCCGCGTGACGTCCGCGATGTCGCGGTTCGCGGTCCCCGTCGCCGTCGTGTCGGCGATCGTCATCGCGACCGCGCACCTCGGTGCGCCGTCGACTCGCGCGTACGCGGAGGCGCAGCGCGGCCCGTCGACGCCTGTCGCGTGGGTCGCGCCGGCGTCCGCGGGATCACCGGCCGTCGCCGTGGCGGGCACGTCGCTGTCACCGGCACCGTCGGGCCACGCGGCGTCGGCCGCGCCGCCCTCCGGGGCGCCCTCGACGTCGGCCGCGTCCGCGGCTGCGTTCACGCTCGGCGCGTCGCCGGCGTTCGCCGGGTCGGCCGGAGGTGGCCTCGATCCCGTCGACGTCGCCGCCAAGACCACGGTTGTCCTCGGCCTGCTCTACGTCGTGCTCCGCCTCATGCGGCGCGGCCAGATGGGTCGCGCCGGGAACGGGAGCGGGATCGTCGTCCTCGAATCGCGGGCCCTCGCGCCCAAGGCGAGCCTGTACGTGGTCTCGGTCCGCGGCACGCAGCTGGTGGTCGGCCTCAGCCCGGCCGGCCTCGTGACGCTCGCGGATCTCGGGCCCGCGCCCGTTGCCGACCGACTGTCTCTCGACACCGCCTCGCAGGAGGTCGACGCGGTGACCGGCGTTCCCCTCCGTCCTCTTCTCGAGCGCTCGCTCGCCTGTGCGCGGCGCGTCGTCGCGCCGCGCCTGCCGCCCGAATCCAACGTCTCGTTCCGCGACGCGATGCGCCGGGCGGCCCACGGCGCGCCCGATCCCGGGCGGCGAGAACCATGATCGTTCAGACCCGGGTGCGCCCAGGGCATGATCGCCGGCTGCCGCGCCTCCGACCCGCGAGCCCGCGGGGTCAGTCCACGCGGCGGCCACTCTTCCCGCGGCGCCGCATCGCGCTCCTCGCCGCCCTCGCGCTCGTGGTGCTCGCCGGCTGCAGTGGTACCGGGTCGCCCGACGTGTCGGTCACGGTGGGCAACGGGCAGGCGGCCAGCGACGGCGGCACGCTCGCGCTCTCCCTACAGGTGCTCGTCGCGCTGACGGTTCTCGCGATCGCGCCGTCGATCCTGCTCATGGCGACGAGCTTCACCCGGATCGTCGTCGTGCTGTCGCTGCTGCGGAGCGCGATCGGGATCCCTCAGCTTCCGCCCAACCAGGTCCTGATCGGGCTGTCCCTGTTCCTGACGCTGTTCGTGATGGGGCCCGTCATCGCGAAGGTGAACGCGGACGCCGTGCAGCCCTACATGGCCAACCAGATCACGCAGCAGCAGGCGCTCGACCGGGGGCTGGCCCCGATCCGCGAGTTCATGCTGCGCGAGACCCGGCAGGACGACCTCGCCGCGCTGGTCGCGCTCGACGGGAAGCCGCGCCCAAAGACTGCCGACGACATCCCGACCGAGGTGCTGCTTCCGGCGTTCGTGGTCAGCGAGCTGAAGACCGCCTTCACGATGGGCTTCATGCTCTACATCCCATTCCTGATCATCGACCTCGTGGTTGCGTCGGCGCTCATGTCGATGGGCATGGTCATGGTGCCGCCGACGCAGATCGCCCTGCCGTTCAAGCTCCTGCTGTTCGTCATGGTCGACGGCTGGGTCCTCGTGGTCCAGTCGCTCGTGAAGAGCTTCGGGTGAGGCCGGCATGAGCATCGGGCAGGTCTCCGAGCTGCTCCAGCAGGCGCTCCTGACGACCGTCCTGGTCGCGGGCCCGATCCTGGTCGTGAGCCTCGTCGTCGGGCTCGTCGTGTCGGTCGTGCAGGCCGCCACGCAGATCAACGAGGCCACCCTCACGTTCCTTCCGAAGCTGCTCGTGGTCGCCGCGATCTTGTGGCTCGGCGGGTCGTGGATGCTCACCCAGCTCGTCACGTTTACGGCGTCCGTGATCCAGGCGCTGCCGGGGGCCGCGCGATGACGGTCGCACTGCCCGGCGGCCAGGTCGTCGCGCTGTTCCTCGTGCTGATGCGAAGCACCGGCTTCGTCGTCGTCGCCCCGATCTTCGGTCACCGCGCGGTGCCCGCGGTCGTGAAGGCGGGCCTCGCCGCGACGCTCGCCGTGGCGCTGGCGGGCCACGCGCCGCTCGCCGCACAACCGCTCCCGGCCGTCGTCGCCGCGCCGGTCGAACTCGTCATCGGACTCACCCTCGGGTTTGTGCTGAGCCTCGGGTTCCAGGCGGTCGAGACCGTGGGCAGCCTCATCGCGCTCCAGACCGGGCTCTCGCTCGGGTCCGCCCTCTCGCCGATCGACGGATCGTCGAGCACGCCGATCGACCCGTTCTTCTCGGTCCTCGCCGGCCTCGCGTTCCTGGCGCTCGGCCTCCACGTCGCGCTCGTGCAGGCGCTCGATCACTCGTTCGCGCCCTTCCCCCTCGGCGGCGGCATGGCCCCGGGCTTCGGGATGTTCGCCGCGCAGCTCGCGGCGCTCGTGCTCGAGCTCGGCATCCGGGTCGCGCTGCCGCTCGCGCTCGCTCTGCTGCTCGCACAGTCGGCGGTCTCGCTTCTCGCCCGCGCGATCCCGCAGATCAACGTCTTCATGCTCGGGATGCCGATCACGCTGCTCGTCGGCCTCGTCGTCATCGCGGCAGCGATTCCGGTGCTGCTCCAGGGAGCCGCGTCGATCTTCTCGGTCCTGTTCCGGTCCGTGTCGTCGGGGACGCTGCCGTGAGCGAGCGGACGGAGCAGCCGACCGAGCGGCGCCGTGCCGAGGCGCGGCGGAAGGGGCAGGGCGTCGGGCGGAGCCACGAGCTCGCGATGGGGATGACGCTCGGCGTGTCCGTGCTCGGCGCGTCGTCGCTGCTTCCGGGCGCGGGGCGGGCGATGGCCGGCAGCCTGCAGCAGGCGATCGAGGGGCTTGGGCAGGGGGCGCCGTCGACCGGCGTGCTGACCTCGGCGCTCGGCCAGGGGCTCGCCGAGTGGATCGACATCGTGCTGCCGCTCGGATTGCTGGTCGCCTTTGCCGGCGTCGCGGCGAACCTCGCCGGCGGCGGCCTCGTGCTGTCGTTTCACTCGATCGGGTTCGACCCGTCCCGCCTCAACCCGATCCCCGGGCTGCGTCGGCTCGTCGACCGCCAGGCCTTCGTGCGCCTCCTCATCGCCTGCGCGAAGCTCGCCGTCCTCGCCTTCGTCAGCTGGCAGGTCGCCTCGTCGGCGATCCCGTCGATGCTCGCGATGAGCGGCGCCGGGATCGGGGACATCGGTGGGATCGCGCTCGACGCCGTCTACCGGCTCGGCATCACGATCACCGTCCTCCTCGGCGTCGTGGCGGCGGTGGACTTCGTCGTGCAGCGGCGCCGGGCCCTCGGCCAGATCCGGATGACGCGCGAGGAGGTTCGCCAGGAGTTCCGCGAGCAGGAGGGCGACCCGCAGGTTCGCGCGACCCGCCGGCGTCGCGCCCGGCAGATCGCGTTCGCCCGGATGATGCAGGCGGTCCCGACGGCCGACGTCGTCGTGACCAACCCGACCCACCTGGCCGTCGCGCTCAAGTACGACTCGCTCACGATGCGCGCGCCGCGGATTGTCGCGAAGGGTCAGCGGCTCATGGCGGAGCGCATCAAGAAGGTCGCGCGCGAGAACGGCGTGCCGGTGGTCGAGGACAGGCCGCTCGCGCGCGCCCTGTTCCCGAAGCCGCTCGGCAGCGAGATCCCGGCGCACCTCTACCGCGCCGTCGCGCGGCTGCTCGTGACGGTGCAGCAGGCGCGCTTCGGGCTCTCGGGAGCCGGCGGAGGCGCCCGATGAGCGCGAGGCGTGCGATGCGCGAGGGAGGGGCGCGATGACGGCGACCACCAGCACCCAGTCGGTCGGGCTGCACCGGAGCGACGCCGTCCTCGCCGCGGCGGTCGTGGGGATCGTCGCGATGATGATCGTGCCGCTCCCGTCGGTGCTGCTCGACGTGCTGCTCATCACCAACATCACGTTCTCGCTGACGATCCTGCTGGTCGCCATGAACGTGCGCGAGCCGCTCGAGTTCAGTGCGTTCCCGTCGCTCCTCCTGGTCGCGACCCTGTTCCGCCTCGGACTGAACGTGTCGGCGGCCCGGCTCGTGCTGCTCGATGCGAGCGCAGGCGAGGTCATTGGCGCGTTCGGGAACGTCGTCGTGGGCGGGAACACCGTCGTCGGCATCGTCGTGTTCCTCATCCTCATCGTGATCCAGTACGTCGTGATCACGAACGGCGCCGGCCGCGTGAGCGAGGTGGCGGCGCGGTTCACGCTCGATGCGATGCCCGGCAAGCAGATGAGCATCGACGCGGACCTCAACGCCGGCCTCATCACCGCGGACGAGGCGCGGGCGCGCCGCCGCGCCGTGGAGCGCGAGGCCGACTTCTACGGCGCGATGGACGGCGCCTCGAAGTTCGTCAAGGGCGACGCGATCGCCGCCCTGGTCGTCATCGCCGTCAACATCGTCGGCGGCCTGACGATGGGCGTGCTCATGAAGCACATGGACATCGGGACGGCCGTCTCGACGTACACGGTGCTCACCGTGGGCGATGGGCTCGTCAACGAGATCAGCGCGCTGCTCGTCTCGACCGGGACGGGCATCCTCGTCACGCGGACCGCCTCCGACGTCGGGATGGGATCCGACCTGGCCGCCCAGCTGCTGGCGCGGCCACGCCTGCTGACGGTGGCCGGGACGATCCTGCTCGCGGTCGGGGTCGTGCCGGGGTTTCCGACCGTGCTGTTCCTCGCGGGCGGAGGGACGATCGCCGTTGCAGGTCTTGCGCTGTCGCGTCGGACGCCGGCTGCGGCTGCCCCGGCCGAGACCTCGCTGCCGGTGCCCGTGCCCGCGCCGGCGGAGGCGCCGCTCGACGCCCTCAAGGTCGAGACGATTGAGCTCGAGGTCGGGTATGGGCTGCTCGGGCTGGTCGAGTCGCCGGGCGTCGGCATCGTCGAGCGCGTCGGGCTCATCCGCCGGCAGATCGCCGCAGAGCTCGGCCTCATCGTGCCGACCGTCCGCATCCGAGACGATCTCTCGCTCGCACCGGAGGCGTACGTCATCAAGCTGCGGGGCGGCGAGATAGCCCAGGGCATCGTCTACCCGTCGAAGCTGCTGTGCCTCGACTCGGGTGGGGGAGAGCTGGCGATCGACGGCATCCCGACGACCGATCCGGCCTTCGGCATGCCGGCGGCCTGGATCAACCCCGCCGACCGCGAACGGGCCGACCTGCTCGGCTACACCGTGATCGACCCGGCGAGCGTGCTCGCCACGCACCTCGCGGAGACCGTGCGCCGCCACGCCCATGAGATCCTCGGGCGGCAGGAGACGCAGCAGCTGCTCAACGCGCTCAAGGAGGAGCAGCCGGCGCTCGTCGACGAGCTCGTGCCGAACCTCGTCTCGCTCGGTGACCTGCAGAAGGTGCTGCAGGGGCTGCTGCGCGAGCGCGTGCCGATCCGCGATCTCCGCACGATCTGCGAGGCGGTCGCCGACTCCGCGCGGACCATCAAGGAACCGCTGCTGCTGACGGAGGCCGCGCGCCACGCGCTGGCCCGGACACTGTCGCTCCGGTACCGGGCGGCGGACGGAGCGGTCCACGCGGTCGCGATCGCGCCCCCGCTCGACACGCGCCTCGGCGAGCAGATGACGCTCCAGCCGGGCCGCGTGTCGCTCGACCTTGCGGGCGCCGATGCGCGCCGCGTGACCGAGGCGGTTCGCCAGTCCGTCGATGCGCTCACCACCGAGGGGCACCAACCCGTCCTGCTCTGCACGACGCGCATCCGGCTGGCGCTCCGGAGCCTCCTCGAACGGGTACTTCCGCAGCTCGTGGTCCTCTCGTACGAAGAGATCCTGCCGGCCGTGCCCGTGCAGGTGCACGCCCAGGTGGAGATCTGACGCATGGAGATGGTCGTCGCGCTGTGGAGCCTCCGCCTCGCGCTCGTCGGCGCGGCCGCGGTGACGCTGGCGTCGCTCCTGGCCGGAAGCCCGCTGCTCGACGCGATCGATCGGGGGCTCCTCGCAGCGGTGGCGTTCACGTTCGCGGGAGGCTGGCTGCTGGACCGGCTGGAACCACCGGGGCAACGGCTGCAGCGTGCGCGGGCGCGGCTCGCGAGCGGTGGCACGAAGCCATCGAAGGAGAAGAGCAAGGAAACGAGGAAGGGCGTGACGGCATGACGGGCGCGAGCCGGAGCCGGGAGCACGGACAGCGCGTCCGGGAGGTGGGTGGATGACAGGGCAGGCCATGGGGTGCGTTGCGGGGGGTGGTCACGGCGCCAGCCCGAACATGCGCGGCACCGTCGCCAGCCCGGACACCGGCGGCAGTGGCGCGGACGAGGCCGCCGCGGCGCAGGCCCTGGCCGCCGCCTGGCGGCCGGAGAACGCCGAGCGCGAGCAGCTCGTCGAGCGCTACGCGCACCTGGTGAAGTACGTCGTGGGTCGACTCGGCGTCGGCGTGCCGGGCGTCTTCGACCACGAGGACGCGATGCAGGCCGGCGCGATCGGGCTCCTGAACGCGATCGACGCGTACCGCCCGGAGGCCGCGGCCTCGTTCGAGTCGTACGCGCTGCTCCGGATCCGCGGCGCGATCCTCGACGCCGTCCGGGCCATCGACACCGTGGGCCGAGCCGGGCGCGAGGCCGCGCGCGCCATCGAACGGGCGATGAGCGAGCTCTACGCGTCGCTCGGGCGGACGCCGGAGGAATGGGAGGTCGCGAACCGGCTGGGGATGCCGCTCGAGCGGTACCAGGAGCGACTGCAGGCCGCCTCGGTCGTGACCGTCTCCCTCGACTCGCCCGACGACCACGATGGCGGGGCCGAGTCGATGGCGCTGGCCGACACGATCTCCGACGACGGTGCGCCCGACCCGGTCGACTGGGTCGAGCGCCGCGACGACGTGGCCCGGCTGGCGACGGCCATCGGGGGACTCGGCGAACGGCAGAAGCTCGTCCTCGCGTTGTACTACCAGGACGAGCTGACGCTGCGCGAGATCGGGGAAGTGCTCGGGGTCACCGAGTCCCGCGTGTGCCAGATCCACGCCGAGACGCTCCTCGCGCTCCGCGCGCGTCTCGGAGGAACGTCGAGCGGGCCGGGACACGCGGTCCGGGGGCGCCGGCGCGGTGGCCCGCATCCACGGTCGACGGCTCCGACCGGCGGCGCGTCGCGCGCCAGGCAGTCGGCGGCCCGACCGGCGCCCTGGGCGGCGGACTGGCAGCGCCCCGGTTCGTGGCCGCCCTCCGCGCCTCCCTCGTCCACGTCGTGGCCGGGATCATCGTCGGGGACGGGAGGGTGGCAGGCATGATCCGCGGCTTCTACACATCCCTGTCGGGGATGATCTCGGCGATGACCCGCCAGAACGTTGTCGCCGACGCGATCGCGAACGTGAACACGGCCGGGTACAAGGCGGAGCGGGACCAGCAGGCGGAGTTCGGGATGCAGCTCGCCTCGACGCTCACGGGCGCATCGATCGGGCACCTCGGGACGGCCGTGTATCCGACGGACCTGACCCTCGACCGTTCGGCCGGGCCGATCCAGCAGACGGACGTCCCGACCGACCTCGCGCTCGAGGGCGACGGCCTGTTCGCCGTGCGCACGCCATCCGGGACGGCGTACACGCGGGCCGGCGACTTCCACGTCGACTCGAACGGGACGCTTCTCACGCCGCAGGGCTACCCCGTCCTCGACACGACGGGCGCGCCGATCGTCGTGTCCGGCACGCTCACCGTCGGTCCGGACGGCACGGTCGACGGCGGACCTCAGCGGCTCGCGATCGCCACGTTCCCGGCGACCGGCCTCGTGCGGCTCGGGGATTCGCTGTACGGCACGAGCGCTCCACTACCCGCCGCGACAGGCGTCACGGTGCGGCAGGGCGCGCTCGAGGCGAGCAACGTCGACATGGATGCGGCGATGACCGACCTGCTGTCGCTGCAGCGGGAGTTCAGCCTCGGTTCGGAGGCGTTCTCGATGCAGTCAGACACGCTGACGACCCTCAGCGACCTCGGGCGCCTGAAGTGAGCCGGCACGCCATGATCGCGCCCCATGCGCAAGATTCAAGTTCCGCTCGGGTTCGGCCGATGCCCCGGATGAGCCCCAGGAGAAGGCCATGAAGATCGACAGCACGAACAGCATTCCGGCAGGTAGCGTTCGCGGCCCCGAGCCGAAAGCCGCGGACCCGGCGCGCGGCGCCGCGACGCCGGCGAGCGGACAGCAGCCGGCGGGCGGGCCTGGCGCCGCGCAGGTCGAGCTGTCCGCGCGCCCGAAGGAGCTCCGGGCGACGCTCGACGCGGCGAAGCAGGCGCCGGACGTCCGCGAGGACGTCGTCAACGACGTGCGCCAGCGGATCGCGGACGGACGCTACCGGATCGACCCGCAGCAGATCGCCAGCCGGCTGATCGACTGGAAGGCGTGACGTGCCCGCCACCCAGGCGGCCGGCGCGACGGACGTTGCGACGGCCGTCATCGAGGTGCTCTCCGCGCTGCTCGGCGAGGAGCGCGCGCTGCGCGACGCCGTCCTGAAGCGCGACCACGACGGCCTGTCGGGCTCCGTCGAGGAGTCCGAGCGGCTGCTCGAACGCCTCCACGACCTGCTTCCCGGCGTCGCACGCGCCCGGGAGGCCGGCGAGCTGTCGCGGGGCGGGGAGGCGCGCATGGCCCGGATGCGCGACCAGCTTCGGGCGACGGCGCGGCAGAACGCCGTACTGATCGAGCGCGCCTGGCGGTTCGACGCCGAGGCGATGCGGCTGCTCGCGGGGCTGGCGCAGGGGCAGGGGACCGTCGGAGCGCCGCAGGGGAGTGGCGGCTCGGGCTACGCGATCGGACGCGCGCCGTCGTATCTGAACAGGTCGGCCTGAGATGGGCTCCACGTTCGGCGGCCTCAACATCGGGCTGACCGCGCTCGTCGCCGACCAGGTCGCCATGGACACGTCGGCGCACAACACCGCGAACGCGAACACCGACGGGTACACACGCCAGCGCGTCGAGTTGCAGGCGGCGCCCGCCTACCCCGCCCCCGCGTTCAACCGCTCAGGCACCCCGGGACAGATCGGGACCGGCGTCTCGATCGCCGCCATTCAGCGGATCCGGGACGCGTTCGTCGACCAGCAGATCCGGCAGGAGAACCCGGTGCTGGGGCAGTGGACGACGCTGCAGGACCAGTTGGGACGGGTCGAAACGGTGTTCCCGGAGCCGAGCTCGACCGGGCTGGGAGCAGCGCTGAGCCAGTTCTGGGGTGCGTGGCAGGACCTTGCTGCATCGCCCACCTCGACGGCCGCGAAGGCGGCCGTGGTCGAGCAGGGAGGCAACCTAGCCTCGGCGCTCAACAGCACGTCCACCCAGCTGTCGTCGCTCGTCGCCGGGATCGACTACCAGGTCGGTCAGCAGGTCGACCAGGTGAACGAGCTCGCGACGCAGCTCGCGTCGCTCAACCAGCAGATCAAGCAGGTCGCGGTCAGCGGCGACAACCCGAACGACCTGATGGACCAGCGCGACCTTCTGCTCGACAAGCTCAGCTCGCTCGTCCCGATCACTGTGCAGGCGCAATCCGACGGGACCGATACCGTCCTCGCCGGCGGTGTGAACCTGGTGACGGAGAACCAGGCGCGCGAGATGACGACGACGACGGACGCGAACGGCCACCTCGTGCCGTCATGGCAGTCCGGGCAGCCGGTGGCGCTCGGCGACAGCGCGCTCGGCGCGCTCGTGACGCTCCGCGACACGACGATCCCCGGCTACATGCGCGCGCTCGACGGCCTCGTCTCGACGCTGGTGAATGCCGTGAACGGCGTGTACGGGACCGCGGGCGGCTCCTCGGGTGGAACGCCGCCGGCATTCTTCGTGTCCACCGCCGGCGCGGGGGTCGCCCCGATGGCCGCGACCATCGCGGTCTCGTCCGACCTCGTGGCCAACCCCGACACGCTCGCCACCGGGACGGCGGGACCGGGGGACAACAGCATCGCGGGCGCGATCGCCGATCTCCAGAACGCCAGGACGCTGTTCGGCGCCGGAACGGACCAGACGATCGGCGACGCCTATGCCGGCCTCGTCGGGCGGGTCGGCAGCGATTCCCAGCAGGCCACGACGATGGCCGGCAACGAGCAGCTCATCGTGCAGCACCTCACCGACCAGCGGGAGTCGGAGAGCGGCGTATCGCTCGATGAAGAGGCGACAGACATGATCCGCTTCCAGCGCGGCTACGAGGCCGCCTCGCGCGTGATCACCGCAATGGACCAGATGCTCGACCAGTTGATCAACCGCACCGGCGCGGCCGGGTTGTAGGAGGCGGCGATGCGGATCACCAACCGGATGCTCGCCGAGAACGCGATGCGGAACACGTCCGCGAACCTGCAGGCCATGTCCGTGTCGCAGAACCAGATCGGATCCGGGAAGAAGCTCTCGAAGCCGTCCGACGATCCAGCGCAGGTTCTCTCGGCGATCGAGGCCACGGACGGACTTGCGCAGATCAGCCAGTACCTGCGGAACATCGGTGTCGCGCAGCAGCAGACGTCGGCGGCCGACGCCGCGCTGTCGGACGCGGCGAACGTCGTGCAGCGCGCCCGGGAACTGGCGGTCGAGGGAGGGACCGGGACGCTGTCGGACGCGGACCGGCAGGCGATCGCGGCGGAGGTCGACCAGCTCACCGCCCAGCTCGTATCCGATGCGGCGACCAAGGTCGGCGACAGCTACATCTTCAACGGCTTCCAGAGCCAGACCGCGCCCTACGTGTACACGCCCGCCTCGGGCACGACGGCGGGGGTGGTGTCCGGCGCGCCCGACACGAGCGCGGTGATGGCGCGAGTCGGCCCCGGCGTCCAGGTTCAGGTCAACACCTCGGCGGCGGATGCGTTCAGGCCCGCGCTCGACGCGCTCACGCAGCTCTACTCGGACCTCGAGAGCGGCGGCACCGTGGCTGGTACGACGCTCGACGCGCTCGACGGCGCGCTCGACGCGGTCACCCAGGCGCGAGCCGTGGTCGGGGCGCGGACGAACCGCCTCGACCAGACGCAGACGAACCTGCAGGCGCAGCAGCTGGCGGTCACGAAGCTGCTCTCGGACACCGAGGACGTGGACATGGCGAGCGCGATCAGCCTGTTCCAGCAACAGCAGCTCACGTACAACGCCGCGCTCCAGGTGAGCGGCAAGATCCTGCAGACGAGCCTGATCGATGTCCTCAAGTAGGCGACGCGGCCTCGCCGACGCGGGCGACGCGGGACTGCCGTCGCAGCGGTCCGCGGCGAAGGCGCTCCCCGATGCGCGCCGCGAGACGGCGCCTGCGGGAAACCTGGCCGAGATACTGCTGCCGGACGGGCTCGTGGGCCTCCCTCACCTTCGCCACTTCCGTGTGAGCCCGCTCGAGGGCACGCCGTTCCTCCGGCTCGATTCGCTCGACGACCCGAGGTTCGCCGTCGTGGCCGCGCCAGTCGACGACGTCCAACCGGGCGCTTCCGACGCGCTCGTCGCCCGAGGCCTCGCCGCTTCGGGCGTGGTCGCGATCGCGCTTCTCTCGGTCCACGGCGATCCACGCGTGATCACGGCGAACCTGGCCGGGCCGATCATGGTCGATCCCGATACCGGAACCGGTCGCCAGGATGTCCTGGACGACGCCGCGTTCCCCCTGCGGGCAGCACTCGCGGTCACGGTCTGATGCTCACACTCACGCGACGGGCGGGCCAGTCCTTGCTGCTCGGCTCGGGCATCGAGATCCGGGTCGTCCGGATCCAGGGCGATCGCGTGTTGCTCGGCGTCGATGCGCCCAGGAGCCTGACCGTCGTGCGCGCGGAGATCGCCGCCGCGGTCCGGGAAGAAACGACGGCCTCGGCCGGAGCCGGG
>JAJYGO010000107.1 GCA_021785115.1 Chloroflexota bacterium
CCGCCCATACTCCTCTGCTCGACCTTCCGCGGGCGGCGCGCGGCCGCCCGAGGCGCTCGAGGATCCCCCGGCGCGTCTGGCATGTCATGCGAGGCGCAGCTCCAACCCCGGGAGCACCCGCTGGATGGCCTCGAAGTCACGGTCCCTGGTCCACAGAGTAGCTTCCGCCCGAACCGAGGCCACCGCGATCAGAAGGTCGGTGAGAGGCACCGATGCGCCGGAGCGGCGCAGGTCGTGCGCCACCTCGCCCGCCTCACGCCAGGCGGCGCGGTCGAGTTCCGACCAGGGCAGGCTCCCGATCGCGAGCCACAGCTGCTCCCGGTGCTCGGGAGGCGTCCCGGCCAGGAGCTCTGCGATCACGGGCCCGCAGACGATGACCGACTCGCGCGCGAGATGCTCGTCGAGGTCCGCCGCCGGACCGGCGGCGCCAAGACGCAGGTAGTCCACCCACACCGAGGTGTCGGGAAGAAGCCTCACGTGTGCCGATCAGCCGCCCGCAGAGCCGTCGATGCGTCCTCGATCTCGAGCCGGCCCGCAAGCGCTCGCGTTCTCCCTGCAGCGTCCTTGGAGAGGTACTCGGCGATGGCGCGCTCGACGGCCTCTCGCTTGGACGTCCCCGGATGGCGGGCGAGCAGCGTCCGCAACAGATCGTCGTCGATGTCGAGGGTGGTTCTCATGGCATCAGTATGCCATAGCCCCCTCTCCGCGCGTGGCCGAGATCGACGGACCCGATGCAGCGAGCTCGCGCACGAAGCTGCGAGCGTGCTCGATGAGCGCCCGGGCCGCCGGGCTGGCTGCATCACTGCACATTGATGCGATGATGCCGTCATGTCGAAGGTTCGGACGACGTTGACCATCGACGAGGAAGTGCTGCGCGCCGTGAAGGTGCGGGCGGCCCGGCTCGGCAGGGGGGATAGCGAGGTGATCGAGGATGCCCTTCGCCGAGACCTGGGGCTCGATCTGCTGGAACGGCTGTGGGCCCGGACGGGGCTCTCCCAGGAAGAGGCGAGGCAGCTCGCGGTGGAGGCACAGCACGCCACCAGGCGCCGCCGGCGCTGATCGTGCGCGCCGTTCTCGATCCCAACGTCCTCATCTCCGCCCTCCTCTCGCGCGAGGGGGCGCCGGCCGAGGCGCTGCGTGCCTGGCTGCGGGGGGAATTCGAGCTCGTGGTGTCGGCGCTGCTGCTCGAGGAGCTCGGGAGAACGCTCGCGTACCCGAAGCTTCGCAGGCGGATCGACGCCCGGGAGGCCGACCGCTTCGTCGAATGGCTCCGCGGCACCGCGACAATGGGGACCGATCCCGACGATCCCCCGGCGATCCGATCGCCCGATCGGGGCGACGACTACGTGATCGCCCTGGCCGAGGCCGAGCGGGCGGCCCTTGTCTCCGGAGACCGGCACCTGATCGGGCTCGCAGACGATCTCCCGATCTTCCTACCCGCCCGCTTCCTCGCGCTGCTTGAGGAGGAGCGAAGCCCCAGGGAATCCTGAGCGCGGGTCCGAGCGTCCGCCCGCGGTCGCTCCTCCTCGGCCGCCGCGAGAATGAGCGACCCGGCCCGAGGATCTGGCCCGCCTGCTCGCCCTCGCGTCGTTGCCCGGCGACCCCTGACGGAACGGGTCTTGTCGGCTGTCGTTGACGGCCGAGTCGAGAACGGCCTGCGATCTGGTTTCTCGGATCGCGCCTCAGCTAACGCCGCAGATTATTGCCTCTATGCTAAACAAGCTGTATCGTAAAGCACATGGATCGGCGGCTCACCGATGCCCAGGTGCTGGAGTTCCTCCACCTGGCCTTCCTCCAGGTTCTCCCGGCGCGCCTGGACCGGGCCCGCTACGTGGTGAAGGGCGGGGCCAACCTCCGGTACTTCTTCGACAGCCCCCGGTACTCCGAGGACATCGACCTCGATGCGGTCGGGATCGAGCCCTGGAGGCTGGAGGCCAAGGTCGACGAGGCGCTGGCGTCTCAGGCGCTGGGGGTAGTGCTTCGTGCCGGAGGTCTGGCGGTGCAGAGCGGCGGGAAGCAGACGCAGACCGGGACCACCCAGCGGTGGAAGCCCGCGATCACGGTGAGAGGGCGCCGGGAGCCCGTCCGCACGAGGATCGAGTTCAGCCACCGAGTCTCGGACTCCCGCAGGGTCCTGGAGGCCGTCCCCGATCGGGTGGCGGCTCCCTACGCCCTACGCCCGCCGACCATGCTGCACTACACGGTGGAGGCCGCGATCGAGCAGAAGATCGCGGCACTCGCTCTGCGATCGGAGACCCAGGCCCGCGACGCCTTCGATCTGGACCTGCTGCTCCGCCGCCACCGCGAGGCCATCAGGCCCGAGCAGATCGAGCCCAGGATCGTTCGAGCAGCCGTGGAGCGGGCCCTCGAACTGCCATTCGAGGCCTTTCGCGACCAGGTCCTTCCTTTCCTCGACCCGGAGATGGCCGAGCTCTACGACCGGGCCTCGTGGGAGCAGCTCCAGAGCTTCGTCGCCGAGCGGCTCGAGGAGCTCCAATGAGGCCCACCGATGCGCTGGGGGACCTGCTGCGCTTCGGGCGCCCGTTCATCGAGACCCGGGAGGCGGCGGTCCGGCTGGGGGTGTCCACGGCTCGCGCCAGCCAGCTCCTTGGCTCGCTGGAGCAAGCCGGGCTCGTCCGTCGGCTCCGCCGGGGCCTGTGGGCACTTCGGAGCGATGTGGACCCGTTCACGGTTCCCCCCTACCTCACGGCGCCGTTTCCCGCCTACGTCTCGTTCTGGTCGGCGCTCGCGCGCCACGGCATGATCCAGCAGGTCCCGCGGCAGATCTTCGTTGCCTCTCTCGACCGGCCCCGCCGGGTCACGACCGCGGTCGGTACCTTCTCGATCCATCACCTCGCGCCCGAGGTATTCGGGGGCTACGAGGGTTCGGATGAACGGGGGTACCTGGCGACGGCGGAGAAGGCCCTGTTCGACACGGTGTACCTCCGGACGCCCCGCGGGGGCCGGATCCGCCTGCCGGAGCTCGAGCTCACCGAGCAGTTCCAAGAGAGGAAGCTCGAGGAGTGGACCAGCCGTATCGCCCGGCCACGCCTGCGCACCCTCGTCTCCCGCGGCCTGGACCAGGTATTGGCGGCAGCGGTCCGAAGCGGTGCGTTGCGCGAACCCCCGGCTCGGACTGCGAAGTCCCCGGTGGCGCGCGCGTGAAATCCCCGATCAGCGATGGCCCGCAACTCGTCATGTCTGGAGGAGGTTCGCGAGACCTACCGTCCGCGCGAAGCGGCGAGGTGCGCATGTACTCACCCAGCTTGGGGCGTGCCATCGACGTGTAGAAGACGCTCGGGCGCACTCACCTGGACGCGTCGCCGACAGCCCCGCACCGCGGCGTCAGGGGTTCTGCATCCTGAGCACCCCCTCCCCGTACGTGGCGGCGTACAGCGTGGACCCGGCCCACGCGAGCCCCGTGAACAGGCGGGGGACCGCCGATCCCGTGATGTTCGACCACGCCGACCCGAGGTCCCGCGAGAGGTAGCAGCCGAACTCCGTCGCGAGCGCGACCTCGGGCACGCCCGAGGACGCGGGCTCGAACTGCACGGCCCATGCGTAGGCTCCCGTGTAGGGCGCGCCCGAGGCAAGGCCCCTGTTGGCCGGCCTCCAGCGCGCGCCCCCATCCGAGCTCACGAACACGCCGCCGCCCTGCGCCGGGGTGGTGTTCATCCCGACCACCATGACCGAGGGGTCGGCGGGATCGACGCTCAGGGTCTGCGGGGAGCCCGAGCCCGGGACCGTGCGCTCGGTCCAGGTCCCGCCGGCGTCCGTGCTCACCCACACGCCGGGGGGGTTCTGGGTCCCGACGTAGACGCGCTGGGCGTCGGTCGGGTCGACCACCACGAGGGTCGGGGTGTCGGCGTTCATCGGCCAGGAGGTCATGGACCAGGTGGAGTCGGCATCGGTGCTCGCGAAGACGCCGTCGCGCCCGAGCAGGTACATGGTGGCTGGCGCCTGGACGTCGAAGGCGATCAGGTCGCTCGTGCCAGCGAACGTGAACTCGCTCGCGGGCGGCGTGCTCGACTGGGTGAACGATTGGCCCCATTGCTCGAGGAGGTGAACCCCGCCGTCGTCCACTCGTAGACCATCTGCGGATTCCCGGGGGCAAAGGCGACCCCGCCGTCCTCCCCCACCGGTTCCTGCGCCCAGGTGGCGCCGCCGTCGGTCGACATGATCGGGCTGTAGTCCTGGACGGCGGTCATGATCGAGGATCCGCTCACCGCGAGCCCGGTGAGCAGCGACGAGCTGATCCCTTGGTTCAGGCCCGTCCAGGTGGCGCCGCCGTCGCTCGTGAGGTACAGGCCCTGATCGCTGCCGACCACGAGGGTCCCCGAGCGCGACGGCCAGCTGTAGAGGAACCGCGTGTCAAAGGAGCCGATGGGGCCAGCGCCCCAGGTGGCGCCGCCGTCGTTCGAGACGGCGATGCCACCGTCGAAGCCCGCGTAGACGATCGAGGGATCGGTCTGGTCGTAGGCGATGACCTGCGCCGGCGCGTTCCCGGGAAGGCTCACGCTCGACCAGGAGGCGCCCCCATCGGTGGTCCGGTACAGGTCCGGAGTCTCGTAGTTGAAGAACTCGACGACGAGGGCGTTCGCGGGGTCTGCGGGATCGGCGGCGATCGACCACACGTTGCGGCCGCCGTCTCGAAAGACGCTGACCCACGGGGATCCGGGGGATCGGCGAAGGAGCACGTCGCCGTCGTCGAGCCCCGCGTAGAGCGCGTGTCCCGAGGCCGCGAGCGCCCCGACGGGTGAGGGCGTGGACCTCACGATCCTCCAGGTGGCCCCGGCGTTGGTCGACTCCGCGATCCCTCGGGAGGTCGCCGCATACAGCGCGGGGCCGAGCGAAACGAACGCCCGCGTGGACCAGCGGGCGTCTCGCACCAGCCTCCATCGGGCGCCGCCGTTCGTCGTGCGGTAGATGCCCCGGGTCCAGGTTCCCGCAAGGAGGATCCACGGCTTTGCCTGGTCCATCCAGAGCGCGTCCACCATGGGGTCGCCGACCCCGGCGTCCGCGGGGACCCAGGCGTGGCCGGCGTCGGTGCTCTTGAAGATCCCGGCCCCGCTCGAGGGTCCGGAGTCCCCGGGGCCGATGCCGCCGCCCGCATACATGAGGGAGGGCTTCCGCAGGTCGACGGCGAAGGCCTGGAGCTTGCCCGCGCCGGCGGGGACGCCTGGGGTGAAGCTCGGGATGTTGCGGGGGCCGAGCACCCCCCAGGTGGCAGCGGCCGTCGCGGCGGCCGGCGCCGAGGCGGAGGTCGGCATCGAGGCGGACGCACACACGGCGGCGATGACCGTGAGGATGGATCCGGCGCGCCACGCGATCCGTCGAGCGTTCATGACCACCTCCACGGGCAGGTGTCGGGCGAGCGGGTTCTCGCGGCCCGGGTTCTCGCGGCCCGGGTTCTCGCGGCCCGGGTTCTCGCGGCCCGGGTTCTCGCGGCCCGGGTTCTCGCGGCCCGGGTTCTCGCGGCCCGACGGCCGGGCCGCTGGCCCTGAGCGCTGGAGCCTGCGCCCCCGTGGCACGCCCTCGGGTTCAGGCCGCCCATCAGGTGAAGACGTAGGCGGCCCCGGTCGACCTGTTCGCGTTCATCGCTCCGACGAGGGCCGTCTTTCCGAAGGCGCTCAGCACGACGGCGCTGCCGAAGAAGTCCCCATCCGCCCCGTTCCTCGCCGCGATCTCGGCCCGCTGCGTCCACTTCGATCCCGAGCGCGTGAACACGTAGGCGGTCCCTCTCCCTCCCCGGTTCCCATCCGCCCCGATCAGGGCGGTCCCGCCACTGGTGGTGAGGGCGACCGCGATCCCGAAGCCGTCGTTGCTCGCCGCGTCCCGCGCGGTGATCTCCGCCTGCTGGGTCCAGCTCGAGCCCGAGCGGGTGAACACGTAGACGGCCCCGGTGGCGCCGTCCTTCCCGGGTGCCCCGATCAGCGCGGTCGTGCCCGAGGCACTGAGGGCAACCGAGCCGAAGAGATCGCCGGGTGCCGCGTCGCCGGCGGTGAGCTCAGCCTGCTGGGTCCAGGCCGAGCCCGAGCCCGTGAACACGTAGGCGGCCCCCGTCCCGCCGTTCAGGTTGGGCGCCGCAACCAGGGCGGTCGTGCCCAAGGCGTCGAGCGCCACGACCTCGCCGAATCCGTCGTTGCTTGCTCCGTTGCTCGCCGTGAGGACCGCCCGCTGGGTCCACCGCGAGCCCGAGCCCGTGAACACGAAGGAGGCACCCGTCATGCTGCCGGTGCTGGCCCCGAACGCCCCGATCAGGGCGGTCGAGCCCGAGGCATTCAGCGCGACTGCTTGGCCAAACGCGTCCGCCCCGCCGCGCGCGGTGAGCTCGGCACGCTGGGTCCACCGCGAGCCCGAGCGGGTGAACACGTAGACCGCCCCGGTCGCGTAGTTCTTGCCTTGGGCGCCGACGAGCGCGATCGTACCCGAGGAGTTCAGCGCGACCGAGCCCCCGAAGGAGTCTCCGCCCCTGGCGTCCCTCGCCCTGAGCTCTGCCTGCTGGATCCACCTCGAGCCCGAGCGGGCGAAGACGTAGGCGACCCCGGAGAACCTGTCGGGGCCCGACAGGGGGTAGGGGTGATAGGCCCCGATCAGAGCGATCGTGCCCGAGGAGTTGAGCGCGAGCTCCGCCCCGAACGTGTCGCCGTCCCTCCCACCGCGCGCCCTGAGCTCGGTCTGCCTGGGGAACAGGGTCTCCGGGCCGAACGCGCGACGAACGGCCCGGGCGAGCCCGGCGGGCAGCGCCGGATGCCCTTCCTGCGCGGCGCCCGTGGCCGCTCGCGCCGCGGAGGCGCTCGTCAACGTCCATGCAACGATCAGCACCGCGAGGAGGGCAGGAAGGGCAAGTGTCGGCAGGACGCCGAGGGGGTTGGGCGATTGGCCGAGTCTCAACCCGGCCCGATGCCAAGCGCGTCCGACCCCCATGGCGACCTCCACTGCCCCTGCCATGCACGAGCCGGACCGCCGGACCGTAGCGCGCCAGGGCAGCGTCGGTCAAATGCACGCCGAGGAGCGATGTGGCATCGTGGGCGTCGCAGGGACGCGGAGGTCGCCATGGACATCGGCAAGGAGCTCGCCGTCATCTACCTCGAGCCCATCGAGCTCGCGACCGAGGGGGAGGCCCCCGACCCCGTGGGCACCCCGGCCGCAACCGGCGTTGCGCGGGGAGGGAACGAGGCCCTCGAGCCCGTGCCGGTGAGCTGAGATCGTGGCCTCGATCGCAAGCGCGCCCGGGGCAGGGGCCGCGCGGCGGGCCCCGTGCCCGGATGCGCCCGAGCCCACCCGGCAGGTCGACCTCCGCGCGGCGTTGACGGCGCTTCGCGACGCGGGCGGCGACGCCTCCTGGGTCCACCCGGCCGGGGTCGCCGCCTCGCTCGGCATCTCGCCCCGGCGGGCAAACGCGCTGCTGCGGGAGCTGCTGCGGCTTCAGGTGGTCCGCCGGGATGGCAGGCGCGTGCCGATGCCCTATCGCATCTCCCCCCTCGGCCTTCGGGTTCTGTCGGTGCTGGTGCCCGACCCGGCGATGCTTCCCCCCGCGAGCCCGCCGCCCGCCAGCACCGGGCGCATCGACCTCGCCCCGCTGCTCGAGGCCGGGCTCACGGTCCAGGTGATGGCCATGGGTCGGACGTTCCTGCTGACGGGCCTCGGCGAGACCCCGGGGTGCCTGCAGGTCCGCATGGTCGCAGAGGACCTGCCGGACCTCGCGCTCCTCGAGCGGTTCGCCGAGGGTGCCGGCCCCGCCCCGTGAGCGGGCCGGCAGCGCCCCTCGACCTGCGGGTCCCGGACGGGATCGACCCGATCACGGGCTACCGCATCTTCCGCGTGGAGTCGGCCAGCGGCCCCGACCCCGTCCTGGCCTCCATGACGACCCGCGGGTTCTCGTGGGCGCCCGCCGGGGTCACCGAGGCGAGCTGCCCGGGCGGCTCGGAGCACGTCCCCGGCCCGGGCTGCAGCTGCGGCCTGTACGCGCTGAACACCCTGGAGGACCTGCTCTTCGAGTTCGGCCCCTGCGTGCTCGCCGAGCGCGACTCCCTGGTCGCCCGGGTGCAGCTCTGGGGCAGGGTCGTGGTCGGCTCCAGGGGCGTTCGAGCCGAGCGCGGACGCGTGGCGGCGCTCCTGCCCGGGATCTCCCAGGTCGAGTCGGCCTTCGCCGTGGCCCGCCGCTACCGGGTGCAGGTCTCGAGCGAGGGCCTGGACGTGGAGGTCCCCCCGAGCTGCGGGCGCCTCGAGCCGCCCGTGCGCTCGCGCCGCCTGCCCGGGGGCCTGGTCCGGGTCACGGGGTGGCGATTCGTGCAGGCCGGTGCCGCCGGGGCTTCGCAGGAGGAATGGACGCTCGCGCAGGTGACGGTCACCTACCGCCGGCGGGGCCGGTGGCTGGAGGTGGCGTCGGTCTCGACGGGCGGGGGGCGCGAGGCTCCGCCACACGGAGGGCCGCCCTGCGGGCGACACCGGGTGCCGGGTCGCTAGCCCCGCGGCCGCTCCGCACGGACGATCACCACCGGGCAGCGCGCATGGTGGGCGCACTGCTGGCCCACCGAACCGAGCAGCAGCGACCGGAAGCCTCCGAGCCCCCTCGAGCCGACCACGAGCAGCTCCGCCCCGCGTGCCGCCTCCACGAGCGCGCGCGCCGCCTGCCCCTCCACGATCGAGGTCTGGACCTCGACGTCCGGAGCCGACGCGCGCACGGCCTCCCGCGCCGTCGCCGCGGCCGCGACGGCGCCGACCTCGAGGCTCTCGAGGAGATCGGGCGCCACCCCTCCCAGGGCGTAGTCCGGCACCTCCCAGGCCGTCACGATCCGAACAGCAGCGTGCCGCAGGCTCGCCTCGCGGGCCGCCCACCGCACGGCCGCCAGCGCGTGCTCGGATCCGTCGACGCCCACCACGATGGTCCCCGTCGCAGGCTCCTTCCCTCCGCGCCGATCGCGCAGTGTGCTTCTCGCCCAAGCTTGCGGGCGGGATGTCCCGCGCGGGGAAGGTCCAAGGGACCGCTCGTCACGGGTCGGTCGACCTCCAGCCCACGTAGTGCTGGTGATCCACCATGCCCTGATCGGCGATCACCTCGGAGTTGCCCCCGCGAGAATGAGCGACCCGGCCCGAGGATCTGGCCCGCCTGCTCGCCCAGCGCCGCACGCTCGCGCACGACGGCCGGCGCGGTCGAGGCGGCGACCGGGCCGGCCCTCGGGACCCGGGGCGGGCGGGTTCGCTATCCGAGGCCCCGCGGTATCGCCGCTGCCGCCACGTAGTGCTGGTGATCCACCGTCGTGCCCTGATCGGAGATCGCCTCGTAGTTGCCCCAGATGCTGTATCCGCCGGGCACCCAGTAGCTGCTGCTCTGCCCGGCGGAGCCCACCCAGATGACCTTCACGTGCTCGGTCGTTCCACTCCCGCCGGGCACCATGCCGTTCCACTCGTTGGTCACCCACGCGCCGGCGCAGTAGGTCGGGTTGTCGTAGCCGTTCGCGTTGCAGGCATCCCAGGCGGCGTTCCACTTCATGACGAGATGGTCGTTGGCGTAGGTGGGATCGCCGTAGATCGTCCCGTCCAGGTTGTCGTCGACCCCGTCGGCGAGACCCGAGAACACCCGGGCATCCCAGTTGTAGCCGCACTGGTTGAACCCGGGGGAGCTCGCGGGGGGAGGAGCGCACGTCACCGTCGCGCTGGACGTGCTCGCGAGCGCCGGCGCCAGTCCAACCGAGGACAGCGCAACGACGGAGAACACGATGGTCACAAGCGCCATCACCGACCGTCTACCCACAGCGGCCTCCTTTCGAAGCCCCAGCGAGGCTCGGACCCTCGCCGACCGGCGCGATTCAACGCCGCCTGCGCAGGCCCGTCAAGATGGACGAAGGACTGAGATGGGAAACGTCGCCACGCAGCTCGTGGTCGCCGCCGGAGGCGGGCGGCTGATGGTCGCGCCGAAGGGGACGGTCGCCCCGGTTGACTCGCAGGCCGCCTGGGGACAGGGCTGGATCGACCTCGGCTACATCGCAGAGGACGGCCTCGGGATCAAGCCCGAAGCTCGCCCGCGGCGCCGCCTCGGCCCTGCAGGTGACGTTCGAGGCCGAGGGCGACGACAACGGGATCGGCTACCTGCTGACGAACGACCCGGCGCTGCAGCCGGCGTAGGGACGGTGGTCGCCGTGACGGCGGGCAGCGGGGGATCGAGCAGCGGGCAGACCGTGAAGACGAGATGGGGCGACAGCGGGAACCCGGAGGAGACCGACGGCTCGTGCAGGTAGGTCAGCCCGCCGCTGCGGCGAGTGCCCCAGGCTGGTCGAACGGCAGCCGATCCTCCGCGCCCCAGATGGATCGGAGGATCACCATGTCAGCGGACGCGAGATGGTAACGCTCCGCGATCTCCTCAAGCGGCAGCCTTCGAGTAGGTCGGATGACCTCGATTCCGATGGCTCTTCCCTGCTCGTCCACGTCCACCAGCATCCCGCGATCGACCTGCTCCGTCCGGGCGACGAGGGCCTCGACGAGCGTCACGTAGGCGGCGTCCGCCTCGCGCTCATAGGTCAGCTTCATCCGTTCTCGCCCCCCTGCCAGGCGGCCGTAATCACGAAGTCACGATCGGCGACCCGGACACACACCTTGAGGATACGGCCCCCCGACGCGAAGCCGCGAATCCAGATCGTTCCCGGTTCCCCCGCCTGCGGCTGTCCGGTCTGTCGTCGGAGTGCCCATTCGAGGTCGTTCTCGGTGATTCCCCGCTGCGCGACCGGCAAGCCAACCACCGAAGCTGTGCGCTGCGCGTGACCACGAGCCCCGCCCCCTCGATGCCATACGGGTGATGACGACGCTGGCTCACGAAGGGTGGTGGACCTCGACGCCATGCTCGATGGTCATCCAGGCCCAGCACGGGAAGCACGGGCGAGCGGCTGCGGTCGAGGGTCCCGATGCCGCGCTCGCCCGAGCACGAGCTCCAGGGTCGCTCACCTTCTCCCCGGGGTTACGATATGGTGTAAGTCATGAAAGGGAGCAATTTGAGCATCGAGCCGGCCCAGGCCATCCAGCGCCTTGCCCTCGAGCACCCGGAGTGGCTGCCCGTGCTCGAGGCAGCGGTCACCGTGGCGGCCAGGGTCGAAGAGCATGGGGGCGAATTCGCCGGGGCCTGGGTCGTGGCCGAGCTTGCCCGTCGCGGGACGCCTCGGTGGATCCCCAACCTCCGAATCCTCGTGAGCTACGGGCTTCTGGAGAAGTCAGGACCCTCGACGAGGAGTGGCCGTCGAGCCTACTACCGCATGCCGGAGCGCTCGGAGGTGGCGGAGGCGCTCGAGTCATGGCGTGCGCAGGAGGCGGCAGGCAAGCCCAGGAGGCTTCGTCTCGTGGGGGCCGGAGCCTCGACCGAACCGCCGGCGGACACGGGACGGCGAGCCGGCGAGATCACCTACGAGCCGCGTTCGTGGCGCTGATCTTGGACACCGGGCCGCTGTATGCGGCCATGGACCGAGCCGACGCCGATCACGGGGTCTGTGCGGACCTCCTCTCCGAGAGTGCCGAACAGCTGGTCGTGCCGGCTCCGGTGGTCGTCGAGCTCGATTGGCTCGCCGGCAGCCGCCTCGGCCCGGAACCCTTTGTCGCCTTTCTTGATGACGTCGAGCACGGCGAGATCATGATCATCGACCTGCTGCCCGCCGACTATGGCCGCGCGCGAGAGTTGCTCGCCCGCTACGCCGACCTGAAGCTCGGGTTCGTGGACGCCGCGGTCGTGGCGGTGGTCGAGCGGCTGGGGGAGCACAAGCTCGCCACGCTCGATCGCCGCCACTTCGGCACGATCCGACCGCGACACGTCGAGGCGCTCGAGCTGCTCCCCACGTGAGCTTCCGTTCGGCCCTCCCCCAAGTTCCCACGACCACCTCGACCGGCAAGCCAACCACCGAAGCTGTGCGCTGCGCGTGACCACGAACCCCGCCCCCTCGATGCCATAGCCCCCTCTCCGCGCGTGGCCGAGGTCGACGGACCTGATGCAGCGGGCTCGCGCATGAAGCTGCGAGCGTGCTCGATGAGCGCCCGGGCCGCCGGAGCGATCTCTCGCTCCTCGGGGATCGAGTGGAGGGGCGGGCGAAGCTGCCTCTTGGGATCGTGGGGAATCAGCCGGCGACGGCTTGGACCAAAGAGCGCTCTCGGCCTGGCAGTTCCTCTCCCTGCCGGCGAAGCTCGAGCGCGGCGTTCAGCGTCGCGATGAGCCGCGCGGCGTGGCGATCGTCGGCGCTGCCCAGCCCGGCCCACGCCGCGACCTCGGACCACCGCCACAGCCTCGACCGCGACCGAAGGTGGGACGCGGGCGCGGGGAAGTCCCCCCGTCCTCGCCGGCCGCAAACGAGGAGCCGCACACTTTCCCTGGACCGGCCCAGGCGCTCGGCGATCTCCGCCATGGTCACCAGATCGTCCGGTTCGATCCTGCGAACCCGCAGTCCGGGGACCGACTCGACGTCGTGGATGGCCGAGACCACCGCCTCGAGGAAGGACGAAGCCCTCCGGTGAAAGTCTCCGTACCCGGTGCCGTCCACCGTCCCCAAGGTGGCATCCGAGCACCCGGCCTCGTAGAGAGCGTCGAGGACGGCCTCGTCTGCCACCCGCCCCTCGATAACCAGGGTGAACTCGTGTTCACGCATCGCCTTCGCCCTCCTGGTGCGGACACCGCTCCACCGCTCTGCGGACATCCTTGGCGTGGTTGCCTGGGCTCTTCGGGGTGGACCAGATCGACACCCGGCAGCCCCCGCCGCACTCGGCCACTCCCCACCGGTGCCCGGCGCCCTTCGGCGTCACCAGCCATCCTCCCGCCTCGGCATCTCGGAGGGCGCCTTCCACCTCCTTCTTGGGGTGCCGGCCCCTCATGCGGCTCTCAGCGTAGCTCTGGGTGTTGGCACTTGTCAACGCCGCCCTCGGCCGGCCGGCGCGCCTCGGCCTTGCCGTGGCCGTAGGCGTGCCGAGGCCGCGCTCGCACACGAAGGCGCGAGTGTGCTCGATGAGCGCCCGGGCCGCTGGGCCGCCTGTGGCTATCTATGAAGAACTGATAGATGACCTCATGATGCCTGAGAGAATGGGCCCCGGGCGCCGGCCCGGACGTCGCGCAGCCAGTCCACGAGGCGATCGGAGTCCAGGACCTCGACGGCCCGCCCCCACCGCTCCTCGGCCCAGCCCCAGAAGTCGAAGTCGATCGTCGAGATCTTCGCCTGGATCGCCGCCCAGAGCGTCCACCCGACGTCCGACATGAGCGCGTTCAGGTTCATCCGCGCGAGCAGGAACGGGTCCGCCCGGCCGAAGTAGGACTCGCAGAGCCTCGCCCTGAGGTCCTCGTCGAACGCGCACTCCTGGGCGGTGTTGCCGAGCTCGAAGCACGGGTCGTTGTTCCCGCTGTACTCATAGTCGAGGATCCGGAGCCGCGCCCCGTCGAAGATGTAGTTCTCCGCCATGAGGTCGTTGTGGCAGGGAACCGTCGGGAGCGGGTGGGCGCCGAGCGCCCGCTCGACCTCCGCGATCACGGGCTGGCGCGCCAGATAGTCTTCGGGGATCCGAACCCCATGCTCGCCGACGACCGCCAGGTAGTACTCGACGAGCCGGAACATGTCGAAGTCCTGGAGGAACCTCGGCCCGGCGTGGAGCATGCGCAGGGACTCCCCCATCCGACGGGCCATCTCTGCCGATCGCAGGGAGGAACCCGACATCGTTTCGCCCTCGAGGTACTCGAGCACCATGACCTGCAGGTCGGGGAAGTGCTCGAGGACCCGCGGGCCGACCCCCGCCTCCGCCGCCGCCCGCGTGTTGTGGAGCTCGTTCTCGCGGTCGACGGCGAGCAGCTCGGTCGCTCGGCCGGGGATTCGCACGACGAACCGCTGCGCCCCCGCGGCCACCAGGTAGTTGTGGTTGGTGAGCCCGCCGGAGAGCGGACGGACCTCGGCCGCAACGCCCGCCCAGGACGTCGCCCGGGCCATCACCTCGTCGATGATCGCCTGCTCGGCCACGCACATCCCTCGTCTGCCGACCCGGGCCGCTACGCGGTCGGGCGGCGCCGCTCCGGATCGTGGAGGGCATCGGCCGTGACCTCCGCGGACACGAGCCGGCCGAAGGTCTCCACGTCGATCCGCGCCCCGGGGCCGAGCTCGACCGGCAAGTACGCCGTGGCAACGTTGCGGCCCACCGTGAAGCCGTAGCCCGCGCTCCGCAGACGGCTCACGACCCGCCCCTCGTGCTCCACGGCCTCCCCTCCGTACAGGGGCAGATAGTCATCGTCGCCCACGACCAGCGTCCGCAGCCGGCGCGAGAGGCCGGCCTCCCTCGCGGCCACGAGCGCGGCTCGCCCGATGAACTCCCCCTTGTCGAGATGCACGCAGAAGCCGAGGCCCGCCTCGTAGGGCGTGTCGAGCGCGGTCAGGTCGGTCCCGTAGTACCGGTACCCCTTCTCGAGCCGGAGCGACTCGAGCGCCCGGTAGCCCCCCACATCCATCCCGTGCGCCCGTCCTGCCTCGAACAGGCGGTCCCAGACCTGCACCGCCCGGGCCGGCTCGACGTAGAGCTCCCAGCCGAGTTCCCCCACGTAGGTGATCCGCTGGGCGAGCGCCTCGGCGCCCCCGATCCGAAGGGTCCGCGCCGACGGGAACGGGAAGGCCTCGTTGGAGACGTCGTCGTCGGTGACCTCCGCCAGCACGTCCCGAGCGCGGGGCCCCCACATCCCGATGACGGAGGACTCCTCGCTCGCGTCGCGGATCCGAACCGGCCCGTCGGCCTCGACGAGGTTCAGTCGCAGCCAGCCGAGGTCGGCGTCGGCGTACCCGGCCCCGGTCACCACCCGGAACCGATCCTCGCCGAGCCGGGTCACGGTGACGTCCGAGACGATCCCGCCCCGACTGTTCAAGAACTGCGTGTAGACGACGCTGCCAGCGGGGCGGTCCATGCGGCTGTCCGTGACTCGGTCGAGCAGTGCCAGCGCGCCCGGCCCCGTCACCTCGATCTTGCCGAACGAGGAGAGGTCGATCAGGCCGACCCGTTCGCGGAACGCGGCGTGCTCGGCCCCCAGCCGGTCGAAGAAGGGCGGGCGCGCCCACCCGTACGCGCGCTGGTCCTCGCCCGCCATCCGCCAGGACCGCCCCGGCTCGAAGTAGTCGGGCCGCTCCCACCCGTTCTTCGTGCCGAAGACGGCCCCGAGATCCTGGAGCCTCTCGTGCAGTGCGCCGACCCGGCGCGGCCGCCCGGCCGTGTCGCTGTCGTAGGGGTAGCGGAGCCGGTAGTAGTAGCGGTAGGCCTCGCGCGCCGTCTCGGCCGCATAGGAGGGGTCCCGGTAGTTGCGCCCGAACCGCCAGGCACGGTAGGACTGGACGTCGAGCTCGGTCTCGCCGGCGGTGATCCACTCGGCGACGGCCCGGCCGATTCCCCCCGCTCCCCCGAACCCGTTCAGCGAGAGCCCGGCCGCCACGTGGAAGCCGTGCACGCCCGGCATCGGGCCGAGCAGGGGGTTGGAGTCGGGCGTCATCGCGTCCGGGTGGCACACGAGGTTCACGACCTCCGCGTCGGCGAGGAAGGGAAACCGACGGATGGCGCCCTGCATCAGCTGCTCGAAGCGCTCGTAGTCGGGGGGGAGCGACCGCGCCGAGTGGTCCCAGGGGACCCCGTCCACCCACCGGGCGACCGGGTCGGGCTCGTAGCCGCCGAACAGCACGCCCCCGACCTCCGACTTGCCGTAGACGAGGTTGTCGGGGTCGCGAAAGCACGGCATCTCCCGCGGCAGCTCGTTGCCGGGGACCGCCTTCAACGCGATGTGCTGGTGGTCGACCGGCGTCGAGGGGATGAACGCCCCAGCCATCGCGGCGACCCTCGGGGCCCAGATGCCGGCTGCGTTCACCACCGCCTCGGTCCGGATCCTCCCCTGGTCGGTCACCACCGCCGTCACCTCCCCGCGTGCCGAGAGCTCGATGCCGGTGACGCGGACCCCGGTGCGGATCCTCGCGCCGAGCGCGGTGGCGGCCTTCGCGAGCGTGTGGGTCGCGGTGTGCGGGTCGAGGTGGCCGTCGCCCGGCACGTAGACGGCGCCGTGGAGCGATCGCTCGCTCGCCGCGGGCATCAGGTCCAGCGCCTCGGACGCCGACAGGAGCTCGACGTCGAGGCCGATGCCCCTCGCCCGGCTCACACCTCGCCGCAGCTCCAGGAACTGTTCCGGCGTGGAGGCGAACCGCAGGCTCCCGACGGTCTCGAAGACCCCGAGATCGCGGTACAGCTCGATGCTGTAGCGGCGGAATCGCATCATGGTCGGCGAGGGATTGAACTGGGTGACGAGCCCCGCCGCGTGGCACGTCGATCCGCTCGTCAGGTCGCCCTTCTCGAGCAGCAGCACGTCGGTCCACCCCGCCCTGGCCAGGTGATAGGCGATGCTGCACCCGGTGATCCCGCCACCGATGACGACGACCCTCGCTTGGTCCACCGCGCTCATCCTTCCTCGGATCCGGTCCGCGCGCCGGCCGACGCCGGACGCAGCCGCTCGATGACCTGGTCGTGCAGCGCGCCGTTCGAGGTGACCGCGGCCCCCGCGCCCGCGCGCGGGGCGCCGTCGAATGCGCTCAGCCTCCCGCCGGCCTCCGTCACGATCAGGCTCGCGGCCGGCCACACGCGCGCCGGGAGCCCTCCCGGCTCGATCGCGAGGTCGGCGGACCCGCGCGCGACCAGCATGTGCGCCCAGACCCCTGCGAACCCGCGCGTGTCCCAGGCGTCCCGGATGACGCCCGCGAGGGCCGGCCAGGAGGGGCTGCGGACCGCGGCCTCCAGGCTTCCGCACACGAGGAACGCGCCCGCGAGCGCTCGCGTCTGCGAGACGCGGATGCGCGAGCCGTTCATCCAGGCGCCAGAGCCTTTCACCGCCTGATACCGCTCCCCAAGGGCGGGGGCCGCAACGATACCGAGGACGGCCTCGCCCCCGACGCTCATGGAGATCGAGGTGGCCCACACCTGGATGCCGCCGAGGAAGGCGTCACCCGGGTCGATCGCATGGATCATCCACGACCGGGCATCGCCCCGCTCGCCCGGCGGGATGGCGTTGACCGCATCGCCCGGGATCAGCTCGGCGATCGCCCGGCGCGCCATGGCGTCGATCTCGAGGCTCGTCTGGCGCACGATCGCGTCGTCGTCGCGGGCGGGCGGACGGGGGTCGCCCGCGAACCGGCGCGTCGCGATGTCGCCAGCGCGCCCGATGACCTCCGCGGCCAGAGCGAGCTC
>JAJYGO010000090.1 GCA_021785115.1 Chloroflexota bacterium
GCGGGCGATCGATCGGTTCGAGCTGCCGACCCCGGAGCGCGCGTAGCGGCTCCCGGACGGCTCAGGTGGCGGACGTGTCGCCGCCCGGCGACACGGCGCTCGACCCGGCGGCCGGGCCGGGCGCCGTGGGAACGGACCCGGCGGTCGCCACGTCCCCGGGCGAGCGCCGCACCGGTGCGGGCGTCGCCGCGACCCGGCCCGCCACCGCGGCGCCGGCCGCCTCGTCGGGAGCGGCCTCCAGTTCCTCCAGCGTCGCCTGGAGCCACGCCCGGATGGCAGCCAGGTCCACCCGGGCGAGGGCCGCGCCGAGTACGTCGTCTGCCTCGGGCGGGACCATCGCGAGACGCCTCGCGGCCCCCGCGAAGTTGCGGCGCACGCCCTCGGGGTTGCCGCGGACGGCGTGCACGCCGCCCGCGGCGAGCTTGATGAGTCCCTGGTGCAGGGCGCGTTCGGCCGGATCGTCCGTGCCCATCCACCCCGGTTCCAGGATCTCGTGCGCCTCGAAGAACTCGCCGGCCAGGTACGCGTCGAGGAACCGGTCCAGGGCGGCCAGGCGCGCCGCCGGATCGAGCGGCCGGAATGCCTTCAGGCGACCGTCCGGGTCGCGCACGAGCCCGCCGCGTGCGACGTCGCCCGGCGGTGGGGGCTCCTCGTCGGCCGCGGCCCCTTCGGTGGATCCGCTCCGGGCCGCCGGATCGGCGCCGCCCCCCATCGGCCCCGAACCCGCCGCGGCCGGCTCGCGCCCTCTCCCGGGCGCGGCCGTGTCTGCCGGAGGACGGGCCTCGCTCTCAGGACGCCGCTGCCCGGCCGGCGGCCGCTCGCCCGGCACGCCGGGATCGCCGGGTCCCGCCGGGCCCGCCCCTCGTCTCCACCCACGGCGCGACCCATCGCCGGGGGAGCCGCCCCCGCCCGGCTGCCCGGACCGCGCCGCCGCGGCGCCATCGCCCCGCGTCGAGCCGGCGGATCCCGCCCTCGTTCCGCCGCGCCACCCCTCGTGGTCGGCGGCATCGTCGACCGCCCAGGCCGTCCAGCGGCCGTTGCGCGCCTCCACGCCGAGGGGCAGCCCGAAGCAGGCGGAGAGCAGCTTCGGGGTGAGCGTCTCCTGCACGGGTCCCGCGGCCAGGACCCGTCCCGACCGCAGGAGGAGCACGTGCGTGAACCCGGTCGGGATCTCCTCGACGTGATGCGTCACGAACACGATCGCCCGCATCCGCGGGTCCGCGGCCAGCCCGGCGAGGCTCCGCACCAGCTGTTCGCGCGCCCCGAGGTCCAGGCCCGCGCTCGGCTCGTCGAGGAGCAGCAGGTCGGGCGACGCCATCAGTGCCCGGGCGATCTGGACGCGCTGGCGCTCCCCCTCGGACAGGGTGCCGAGCTGGTGGCCGGCGAGGGCTGAGCAGCCGAGGCGCCGCAGCAGCGCCGAGGCCAGCGCACGGTCGTCGTCGTCCGGTTCTGCCCAGTACGGATCGAGGACGCCGCTGCGGCCGGTGGCCACCGCCTCGAGGACGGTGAGGTCGGGGTGGAGCAGCCGCGCGAGCGCCGCGCTCGCGTAGCCGATGCGACGCCGCATGGGCCGCACGTCGGTGCGCCCGTGGACCGCGCCGAGGACCGTGACCAGCCCGGTCGACGGGAAGAGGTAGAGGCTCGCCACCTCGAGCAGCGTCGTCTTGCCGGCGCCGTTGGGCCCCAGCACCACCCAGCGCTGCCCGTCCCGGACGGACCAGTCCACGTCGCGGAGGATCGGCTGTCCCTCCCGGAAGAGCGAGACGCCCTCCAGGGTCATCACGTCGTCCATCCGCCAATGGTATCCGTGACCGTTCCGGTCGCACGTTTGACGCCCTGCCGCGGGGGAGCGACAATCACGACCGTCGATACCACGTCGACGGCGCCCGCGGCGGGTCGAGCTTCGCTCCCCGCGCGCGCCGCGACACCGGAGTTCCGGTCGCCGTCTGATCGCGACCGCGAACCCACAGCCAGGTGCCGCCGCAAGGACTCGCGGAGCGGCCCAGAAGGACCATCGTGAACAACGCGTACACCTACACCCAGACCGACGCCCGCCGCCGGATGCGTCGCCGCACCCGCGAGGGCTTCGACCGCAGCCTCTTCTGCGGCACCAACGGATGCGCCTCGCGGCTCGATCTCGACGAGCGGACCGGGATCGCCACCTGCCGCATCTGCGGCTTCACGCGCCACGTGCATCCCGCCGGCCACTGACGGACCCCGCGACCACGGGCCACCGGCGCCGCCCGCCGCCGGCCGCCGGCCACTGGAGCCACCGGCCCCGGGACCACGGCCGCCGCGCGCTGCGCCCGGCGATCCGCTCGGGCGGGGAGCCCACCGGGACGAGGCGTGCAGTCCCCTCCCCATGCGTAGGGGATAACGCGACCGTCGTACCCTGACAGGGGGCCGAGCGGCCCGTCCCGCCCATCGCAGCCGGGAAGGACACTGTGCGCATGAGTACAAATGCGTCCCTCCGTGATTCACGCCCTCCTCGGTTTCCCGGCGTCCCGGTCATCGTTGACGGCTCAGAGGCGATCGCGCACGTCGAGACCCGCATCTCGGAGGCGGCGTGCGCCTACCCGATCACGCCGTCCACGACGATGGCGGCCGTCTACCAGGTCGCCGTGGCCGAGGGGCGCACGAATCTGTGGGGGACTCCCCTCCGTTTCGTCGAACCCGAGTCCGAGCATTCCTCGGCCAGCGCGGCCGAGGGCTTCGCGCTCGCAGGTGGGCGCGTCACGAACTTCACGGCCGGCCAGGGCCTGCTCCTCATGAAGGAGGTCCTGTACGTCATCTCGGGCAAGCGCCTCCCCGTGGTCTTCCACGTCGGCGCCCGGGCCCTCACCAGCCAGTCCCTCAACATCCACGCCGGGCACGACGACGTGATGGGCGTGGCGGACACCGGCTGGGGGATCCTCTTCGCGCGGAACGCCCAGGAGGCGGCGGACCTGACCGCCATCTGCCGGCGCGTGGCCGAGGAGACCGAGACCCCGTTCCTGTGCGTGCAGGACGGCTTCCTCACCACCCACACCATGGAGAACGTGCTCCTGCCGGAGGACCAGCTCCTCAAGGAGTACGTGGGAGACCCCCGCTCCTCCATCCGCGACCTGTTCGACCCCGCCCAGGGCCTGATGACCGGCGTGGTACAGAACCAGGACAGCTACATGAAGGGGCGCATCGCACAGCGCGCCTTCTACGATCGCCTCTCCGAGGCCACCCACGACGCGATGCAGGAGTGGAGCGAGCTCACCGGCCGTCACTACGACCTGGTGGACGCTTACCGCTGCGACGACGCCGAGCACATCCTGGTGGCGATGGGGACCATGGCGGACACGGCCATCACCGTGGTCGATCACCTCCGCTCGCAGGGCCGTCGCGTGGGCTGCGTGGGCGTCACCGCCTTCCGCCCGTTCCCGGCCGCGATGCTCGGCGGGATCATCCGCAGCGCCACGAGCGTGGCCATCGTCGAGCGCACGGACGAACCGACGGCGGCGGACAACCCGCTGACCCGCGAGACCAAGGCCGTCCTGGCCGACATGGCGGCGGACGGCATCCGCGTGCCGCGCATCCTGTCGGTCTCGGCCGGGCTCGGCAGCCGCGACGTGGCGGCCGGCGACCTGATCGCGATCTTCGATCGGCTGCTCGACGAGGAGGCCATCCGGCGCCAGCCGCACGTGGTGGTGGGGATCCGCCACCCGCTGGCGCTCGAGTCGCACGACGTCGACCTGCGGCCCGAGGGCGCCTACAGCCTGCGGGGCCACTCGATCGGCGGCTTCGGGTCGGTCACCACCAACAAGTTCCTGGCCACCCTGGCCGGCGAGCTCTTCGACCTGCGCGTGCAGGCCTATCCGCGTTACGGCTCGGAGAAGAAGGGCCTGCCCACCACGTACTACCTCACCATCGCGAGCGCCCCCATCCGGCAGCACAACGAGCTGACCCACGTCGAGTTCGTGCCGCTGCACGATGTCTCCGCGTTCGGGATGGGCGACCCGCTCGCCGGGCTCGCGGACGGCGGCACCGTCTTCGTGCAGACGCCGCTTCGGGATCCGGCGGCGATCTGGCAGTCCGTGCCGGCCGACGCGCGGGCCCAGATGCTCGCCCGCCACATCCGCCTGACCGCCCTCGACACCGCCGCCCTGGCCGCGGAGTTCGCCCCCCGGCCGGACCTCGTGGTCCGCATGCAGGGCGTGGCGCAGGTCGGGGTCTTCCTCCGCGTCTCGCCGTTCGCGGCGCGCGCGGGGCTGGACCGCGACGCGCTGCTCCGTGCCGTCCACGACCTGCTGCCCCGCTTCTTCGGCAAGCGCGGCGGCAACGTGGTGGAGGCGAACTACGCGGTGATCGAGCGGTCGTACGACACCCTGATCGACGTGACCGCGGCCATCGGCGCCGAGCCGGTGCCGGCGGTCCTGCAGGAGGCGTCCCGATGAGCGATTCCACGCCGAGAACGGTGGGGGAGCTGATGCACGGCGACCCCATCGTGGTGCGGGCGGACGCGCCGCTTGCCGAGGCGGCGCGCCTGCTCGACGAGCACCGCATCCACGGCCTGCCCGTGGTCGACGCGGACGGCGCCCTGGTGGGTGTCGTGAGCCAGACCGACCTGGTCCGCGCGCGGGCCACGGACCACCTGTGGTCCAGCTGGCCCGGGCTCTCCGTACGGCACCTCATGACCGCTCCCGCCCTCACCTGCCGGACCGACACACCGGTCCAGGAGGCGATCGGGCTCATGGAGCTGAACCGCGTGCACCGCCTGGTGGTGGTGGACGAGCAGGGACGGCGCCCCGTCGGGATCTTCTCGACGACCGACGTCGTCCACCACCTGGTGGGTAGTCGCGATGTCTGAGCACCTGGTCCCCGTGGTCGAGGCCCCCAGCGGCCCCCTGAGCGAAGAGGAGCACGCGGCGCGCGCCCAGGCGATGGACATCGCGCCGGTGGTCTTCGACGTGGAGTCGTACGTCGAGGACTTCAACCGATCCGTGGTGGGCGCCTACCGCCGCGGTATCGCGGACGCCGAGCTCCCGGCGGACGCCGGGGTCGCCCGCAGCATCATCCCGCCCGGCACGGCCGCGGTCCGCGACTTCAGCAACCTCTCGCCGCACATCCCGCAGTTCGTGGCCGAGGAGTGCGTGGGCTGCATGGCCTGCGTGAGCGCCTGCCCCGACACGGCCATCCTCGCGGTCGCCGTACCGGAGTCGCAGCTCGAACCGGCCGTCCGCGCGTTCCCCTGGAAGAGCGCGAACGGCGAGGAGATCGCGGAGACGGCCTCTTCGCACTTCGTGCGCACTCGCAAGTACGCGGACGTGCCCGCGCGCAAGGGCATCGAGCCGGCCATGTTCGGCATCTTCGTCGACCCGCAGCACTGCAAGGGCTGCGCGGAATGCGTGGACGTCTGCAAGGCCGAGGGTCACGACGCCCTGATCATGATCGACAAGGTCCAGAGCGAGCCCACCGGCGAGAGCACCCTGGAGCGGTACCGGCGGGACTTCTCGTTCTTCCGGTCCCTGCCGGTCACCCCGCCCGAGTACCGCAACGAGAAGGCGCTGGCCGACCTGATGCTCGGCGAGCACGCGCTCGGGTACGTGGGCGGCGCCGGGTCGTGCGCCGGCTGCGGCGAGGCGTCCGCCATCCGCATGCTGGTGGCCGCCACCCGCCAGGTGTACGGCCCCGACTCCATGGGGATCGTGGCCGAGACCGGGTGCAACACGGTCTACGGCAGCACCTACCCGTTCAACCCGTACCTGGTCCCGTGGACCAACTCGCTCTTCGAGAACGGGCCCGCGGACGCGCTGGGCGTCCGGCTGCGCTGGGACCAGGCAGGGCACCGGGACCGGCGCCTCTGGGTCTTCGGCGGCGACGGCGCGATGTACGACATCGGCTTCCAGTCGCTGTCGCGCATGGTCGCGTCGGGAGCGGACATCAAGGTCCTCGTGCTCGACACGCAGGTCTACTCCAACACCGGGGGTCAGTCGTCCACGGCCTCGTTCGGTGGCCAGGTCACCAAGCTCTCGGCGTTCGGCAAGGCCGTCCACGGCCGACCGGAGCGCCGCAAGGAGCTCGGCCTGATCATGCTGGCGCACCGTGACGTGTACGTGGCCGCGACCACCCCGGCACACCTCAACCACTTCTACCGCGCCATCATGGAGGCCAACGAGTACCCGGGACCCGCCGTGGTCATCGCGTACACCCCGTGCATGCCCGAGCACGGCATCGCGGACGACGCCTCGACCCGCCAGGCGAAGCTCGCGGTCGACTCGCGCGCCTTCCCCCTCTTCACGTACGACCCCCGGCGGGGCGAGACGGTGCATGAGCGCCTCTCGCTCCAGGGCAACCCGAACGTGAAGGAGGACTGGTCGAAGCTGCCGGACGGCACCACGTTCGACTTCGTGGATTTCGCCAGGACCGAGGGCCGGTTCGCCCAGCACTTCCGCAACGGGGCGGCGTCGGAAGAGATCCAGGCGACGCGGGCCGAGCGGCTGGAATACTGGCACCAGCTCCAGGAGCTCGCCGGAGTCCGCTGACCCGGGGACGCGCCGTCCCACCCACCGATCGCCCAGAACGGCCGGGGTCGCTCACCACCCCGGCCGTTCGCCGTCCAAGGGCCGTGAATACGGCATCGCGCCGGCCTCCCGATCCGGAAGGGCCGGCGCGATGTGCTCTGCGCGATGGCGGGCTCAGACGGGCGTGGCGGACTCCTCGACGGCCGGCCGATCCGTGAGCTGCCCGGTCCCGGACGCCACCGCGGCCATGCCGAGGTCGAAGGCGCGCAGGTCCACGACCAGGGCCTCCGGCCGTTTCTTCCCCACGATGGCGTGCAGTGCCTCGCGGATCCGGTCCGGGGGCACGATCCCCGTCCGGGCCACGAGGGCGCCGAGCGCCACCACGTTGATGAGCCGGTCGTCCCCGGCCTCGCGGGCGAGCGGGGTGCACCGCACCCGGATCTCGTCGAGATCGTCCCGGCCCGACGGCGCCTCCACCAGCGAGTCGTTCACGATGAGGACGCCGCCGGGGGCCACCATCGGACCGAACTTGGCGAGGGACGGGGGGTTGAAGACCACCGCCACGTCGGGGTGATCGACGATCGGCGAGCCGATCGGCTCGTCACCCACGATGACGGTGCAGGAGGCAGTGCCGCCGCGCATCTCGGGCCCGTACGAGGGGATCCAGATGACCTCGGCGCCGGCGTTCATGGCGGCCTCGGCGAGGACGTGCCCTGCGAACAGGATCCCCTGGCCGCCGAAGCCGGCGAACACGATCGAGCGTTCCATGCTCTTCTAAGCCTCCTGCCCCGCCGGCCGGTTCTCCGCGTGACGGGCCGTGCCGGGCGGCGTGCCAGGCCGCGCGGCGCCGGACTGCGCGCCGGCCCTCCGATCGGCCAGGACGCCGAGCGGGTACGTCTGCACCACGACGTCCTGCAGGTAGCGGATCGACTCCTGCGCGGTCATGCCCCAGCCCACGGGGCAGTTGGAGAGCACCTCGACGACGGCGAACCCCTCGCCCCGGATCTGCGCCTCGCAGGCCTTGCGGATGTAGGCCTTCGTCTTGCCGATCGCGGAGGGATCGGCGATCGAACCCCGTGCGGCGAAGGCCACGCCGGGCAGCACGGCGAGCATCTCGGTCATCGGCACGGGGTAGCCCGCCGCGCGGACGTCCCGGCCGGTGGGCGAGGACGTGGTCCGCTGCCCGACCAGCGTGGTCGGGGCCATCTGGCCGCCGGTCATCCCGTAGATCCCGTTGTTGACGAAGATCGCGGTGATCAGCTCGCCGCGCGCCGCGGCGTGGACGATCTCGCCGGTGCCGATCGCCGCGAGATCGCCGTCCCCCTGGTAGGTGAGGACGAACGCATCGGGGCGGACGCGACGGATCCCCGTCGCCACCGCCGGCGCCCGACCGTGCGGGGCCTCGCACCAGTCGTACCCCAGGTACTCGTAGGCGAAGACCGAGCAGCCGACGGGCGCGACCGCGATGGTGCGCCCGTCCACCCCCAGGTCCTCGAGGACCTCCGCGACGAGACGGTGGATGATCCCGTGCCCGCACCCGGGGCAGTACCGCGTCGAGACGTCGGTCAGGCGAGCCGGGCGCTGGTAGATGACCCGCGGCGCTGCGGGGACGGTCGCGGTCATCGGGTGCCTCCTTCGTCGCCGTGGCGCCGCTCTGCCGACCCGTTGCGCCCGTGACCCCGACCGCGGCCGTTGCGCGTGGGGTGGGTCGGGACCGGAACCGTGTACCAGTGCGGCATCCAGGCGTCGTCGCCGAAGATGCTCAGGGCATCGTGGCCCGTCTCCGGCTCCGCCATCGGCTCGTGCGGGTGCATGTGGTCGGCGCCCGAGACGGGGATGGGCGGCCGGCGACGGACGCGCCTGGCCCGCCGCGAGGAGCCCGTGGCGTCCAGCTCCCGGAGCGCCTCCACCACCTCGTCCGGCGAGGGCACCATGCCCCCCGTGCGGCCCTCGAACGCGACCGGGACCTTCCCCGCCACCGCGAGGCGCACATCCTCGACCATCTGGCCGGCCGAGAGCTCGACCACCAGCAGCCCTCGCGTGCGATCCGCCACGCCGGCCAGCTCGGCCGAGGGGAACGGCCAGAGCGAGATCGGCCGGAAGAGGCCCACCCGCAGCCCGGCCGCACGTGCCCGCGCGATGGCGGTGCGTGCCACGCGGGCCGCCGTCCCGTAGGCCACGATCACGAGATCCGCGTCGTCGAGCCGCTCGCCCGCCCAGCGGACCTCGTGCTCGGCGATCGCGCGGAACTTCTCCTGGAGGTGCGCGTTGTGCTCCTCCAGCTCCTCCGGCGCGAGATGGAGCGAGCGCACGACCCGCGGCTCGCGGCCGTCCGCGCCGGTCAGGGCCCAGGAGGCCGTCTGACGCGGCGGGGTGCGGTAGTGCTGCTCGACCGGCTCCATCGCCTGCCCCATGATCCCGTCGGCGAGGATGATCACGGGGGTGCGGTAGTGCTCGGCGAGCTCGAACGCCGTGGCGACCATCTCCATCGCCTCGCCGAGGGACGAGGGGGCGAGGACGGGCACCCGGTAGTCGCCGTGGCCGTGGCCCTTCACGGCCTGGAAGTAGTCACTCTGGGAGGGGCCGATGCTGCCGAGGCCCGGCCCGCCGCGCATCACGTTGATGAGCACCATGGGGACCTCGGAGCCCGCCATGTAGCTCATCGCCTCCGCCATGAGGCTGACGCCCGGTCCCGACGAGGAGACGAGGACGCGGGCACCGGCGGCGCCGGCGCCGAGGGCCATGTTGATGGCGCCCAGCTCGCTCTCGGCCTGGACGAACGCGCGGCCTTCCTCGGGCATCCGCTTGGCCATCCACTCGAGGAGCTCGGCCTGGGGGGTGATGGGATAGCCGAAGTACGCGTCGCACCCGGCCTGGATCGCCGCCTCGGCGATCGCCTCGTTGCCTTTCATCAGGACGCGGCGAGGGGGCTCGCGCGTCCCTGCTAACGAGAAGGAGGGGTCCTCCACGGGCGGGGGGACGGTGGTCATCGCGAGGTCTCCTTCGGCGCCGCGAACACGGTGAAGACCGCGTCCGGGCATACCCGTGCGCAGAACGCGCAGCTGGTGCAGGCCGCAGCGTCGGTGAGCTGCACCGGGTGGTAACCGAGCCGGTTGACGGTGCCCTGATCGAGCGCGAGGCAGGACTTGGGGCACGCCGCCACGCACAGCTCGCAGCCCTTGCAGCGGTCGCTCGCGATCACGAGCGGCGACCAGGGGACCGGGGCGGGCACGAGCCCGATGCGCGACGGCGCCGGCAACGAGAGCGTCATGAAACACGCCTCCATTGCGGAACTGGTCTCCCGAGCCTCTCCCCGGCTCCGGGGGACCGCAAGGGCCGAACGGGGGGATGATGGCGGGCGGCCACGCCATGCGGCCCGGGAGCGCGGTCGACCGGCCCGGAAACGACCGGCCCGGAAACGATGCGACGCCCCACGCCGGCCGGGTGCCGGGTGGAGCGCCGCATCAGATGGGGCACCGGGTCAGCGGGCGGCGTTGGCCTTGTCTCCCGCCAGCGAGTAGAAGAAGAGTGCCACGGGCCGGTAGACGGCGTGGGCGAACTTCATGAACGGGGCCAGCAGGACCAGCTCCATGGCCACCGAGACGTGGAAGAGGAAGACCCAGTAGCCCCAGGCCGGGGCCTGCGGAAGGTACAGCGCGATCTCGATGAGGAAGCCGGTCAGGCCGGTGATCCAGAGGAGCACGAGCAGGGTCCAGTCCGACGCCGTCGAGTCGGAGGCGGCGCGGTTGGCCTTGCGAAGCCGGTCCAGGATCAGCATCGAGGTCCCGTAGAGGAGGAACAGGCCCGCCACCGTCCCCAGCAGCCGGACGGGGTACCAGATCGGGACGGGCGTCCCGGTGGCCTTGATCCCCACCACGGCGAGGCCGTAGTCGAGGACGGTGGCCGCCAGGAGGCCCAGGAAGCCCCACATCGTCGACGCGTGGATGAACCAGCGGCGCCGATACCAGGGCTGCTCCGCCTGCACCGACTCACAGTCCGTTCGGAACCGCAGCTGGCCGAGCGACTCGACCGCGAGCGCGCTCCAGAGCGCGCGTCCCGATCTCGCCAGCGCGGCCCTGCTGCCCACCACGTCGCGGACCGAGATTCCTTCTCGCCTGGAGATGCCGCGGGCCATGCCGACGACGCCGGCGAGACCGGCCAGGAAGACCAGGATCATGACGACGACGCCGGTGTTGTGGATGAGCGCCTCCGGGATGAACCCGAAGAGGTTGAGCGAGGTGGTGCTCTGCACGCCGTGGGAGGCGTACATGAAGAGGGCGAAGAACGCTGCCAGCAGGATGGCGATCACGGAGCCCGCGAGCGGGCTCGTGTACATGGTGCGGGCGAGATGCGTGCGGTCGTAGTTCGCGATCGCGTACCGCCGCGCCGCGGCCATGAAGCCGCCCGGGTCAGCCTGGGTGGGGCAGGTGTCGGAGCACTCCCCGCAGTGGTAGCAGGTCCAGAGCTCCTTGCTCCCCAGGAGCGCGTCCTTCATCCCCACCTGGGCGTAGCGGATCAGCCGGCGGGGGAAGGTGCCGTCGTTGTCGGAGAGCGGGCAGATCGCGGTGCAGTTGCCGCAGGAGTAGCACGCCGAGACGTCGGCGGCCCCGAACTTCTGCACGTCGGCCAGGAGGCCGGCGTCCACCAGCGCGCTCATGCCGGCACCGCCCAGTTCGTCGCCTCGTACCGGAAGTAGCCGTCGTCGGTGGGGTCCTTGACCTCCCGGATCTTCCCGTACCGCCGCATGCCCATCACCCAGAAGAGCACCTCGTCGGTGGGGCTCCCGATCGCCTCGGCGATCTCGGGCACGGTGAGCGGCCCCGAGCGGAGCGCCTCGAGGATTCGCGGATGCATCACTGGTTCCTCGCGGATGATCTCCCGGATCTCCCGGATCGTGGTCGTGCTCATGCGACCGGCTCCTCCAGCATGGTGTCGATCACGGCCCGGATCTGGGCGTCGGTGTAGCCCCGGAGGTCGATCGCGTCCTCCGGGCAGACGGGCACGCACCCGCCGCAGCCCTTGCACGTGCTGGGGCTGATCGCCGCGACCGTGCGTCCGGCGACCTCGGCCTTCTCGATCGCCGAGTAGGGGCAGGCGTCGATGCACTTCTCGCACCAGGTGCATGCCGCGGCGTTGACCTCGGCCACCTGTGGGTCGAGCTCGGCGAAGCCCTTCTTCAGGATCGCCGCGCTCTGGGTGACGGCCGCAAGTCCCGCTGCCACGCTCTCGGTGGAGTTCTTGGGGCCCTGGCACGCGCCCGCGATCAGCACGCCGTCCACGACCGTCTCGACCGGCCGGAGCTTCGGGTGGATCTCGTTGAAGAACCCGTCGGTCCCCACCGGCAGCTTCAGGAGCCCCATCAGCTCCTCGTTCTTCCGGGGGACCATCCCGGTGACCAGGACCACCAGGTCGGCCGGGATCGTCAGCTCCTCGCCGCCGGTGAGCGTGTCGTGCGTGGTGACGGTCAGCTGGCCGCCGTCCGTCCGCGCCACCGAAGGAGGGGTGTCCTCGGGGAACTTCATGTACACGGAACCGTTCTTGCGGGAGTCCGTGTACATCAGCTCGTACTTGCCGTACGTGCGGATGTCGCGGTAGAGGTGGTACTGGTGCACCCCGCGGTCCAGCCCCGACACCTGGAGGGCGGCATGGGCCGTGGCCGCGCAGCAGTAGCGCGAGCAGTACTCGTTGGCGCCCGGCTGGCGGCTGCCCACGCAATAGATGTAGGCGATGGTCTTCACCGGCCGCCCGTGGTGGACGAGCGGGCCCGACGATGCGTCGATCAGCGCCTTGAACTCGGGCAGCGTCACCACGCCGTCGATGCCGTAGCCGTACTCGCCGACCTCCGGCTGGTAGGTGTCGAAGCCGGTGGCCACCACGATCGAGCCGACCTCGACGTGGATGAGCTCGGGCAGGTCCGAGTTCACCCGGATCGCAGCGACGTAGTTGCCGAAGCTGCCGGACTTGGCCATCAGCTCGGCGTTGGTGAAGACGGTGATGCTGGAGCGCTTCCGCGCCTCGCCGACGAGGCCGGCGATCAGCTCGCTTCCCCTGCGGTCGTGCGGGTACATCGTGCCGAACCGGCCGACCCACCCGCCGAGCTCCTGCTCCTTCTCGACGAGGAAGACCTCGAGCCCCACGTCGGCGAGCCCGATGGCGGCCCGCAGCCCGGTGATCCCGCCGCCGACCACCAGCGCCTTCTGGGTGGTCTCCACCACCAGGGGCTCCAGCGGCGTGGTCAGGCGGGTCCGCGCGATGCCCGCCTTCACCAGGCTGATCGCCTTGTGGGTGGCACCCTCGGGGTTGTCGCCGTGCGTCCACGAGTCCTGCTCGCGGATGTTGACCTGCGTGTACTGGTACGGGTTGATGCCGGCGCGCTTCGCGACGCCGCGGAACGTGACGGTGTGGAGCTTCGGGGAGCAGGACGCCACCACGAGCCCGTCCAGGCCGTACTGGTGGATGTCCTCCTCCATGTTCTCCTGGGTCGCGTCCGCGCAGGCGAAGATGGTGTCCCGCGCCACGATCACGCCGGGCTCATCCTTGATCGCGTCGACGACGCGCTGCACGTCGACGTAGTCGGAGATGTTGCCGCCGCAGTGGCAGACGTAGACGCCGATCCGCCGCTGCTCTGGCGAGAGCTGGCCGGCCACGGTGGTCTCCTCGCTGTTCATGCCGGCACCTTCACGTTGGCCTGGGTGCGTTCGAGGTGGGCCGCCACCTGCGCCGCGGCCGCGCCGGCGTGCAGGATCGAGTCCACGATGTCCTTCGCCCCCGCCGCCGTCCCGGCCACGAAGACTCCCGGGATGCTCGTCACGCCGGGGTTCAGGTCCTCGTCCGGTTCGGCCACGTAGAAGTACTTGTCCTCGGCCAGCTGCTCCTCGGGGAAGAGCATGGCCGCGTCGCGGTTCGGCTGGACCCCCACGGCCAGCACCACCAGGTCGTACTCGGCGTCCACCAGCTGGCCGCCGTTCTCGATGTCCTCGTAGCGGAGGATCAGGTCGCCGTTCTCCTTCTCGGTGATCTTGGCGACCCGGCCCTTGACGTAGGTGGCCCCCATCGACTTCGACTGCTCGTAGAACTCGTCGTAGCGCTTGCCGGCGGCCCGGATGTCCATGTAGTGGACGGTGACCTCGGCGAGCGGCAGGGCCCCCATGATCAGCTGGTTCTGCTTGATGGAGTACATGCAGCAGAACTTGGAGCAGAGCGGGTTGTTGACGGTCTCGTCACGCGAGCCGGTGCAGAGGATGTAGGCGATCCGCTCAGGCACCTTGCCGTCGCTGGGTCGCAGGATCGTGTTGAAGGGCCGCGTCGGGGCCAGCAGGCGGTCCATCTGCATGCCCGTGATCACGTTGCGGTACTGGCCGAAGCCGTACTGGGGCTTGAGGTCGGCCGCGAAGAGCTTGTAGCCCGTCGAGACCACCACGGCCCCGACCTCCACGTCGAGCTCCGTGTCGCGGGCCTGCAGGTCGATGCACCCGTCGACCGGGCAGGCGCTGACGCACTCGTGGCAGCCCGAGCAGACCGCGCAGTCCATGCAGCGGCCGGCCGCCGCCCGCGCCTCCGTCTCGGAGAGCGGTGCCTCGACCTCGCGGAAGTCGCGGGGTGCCGCCTCGAGCGTCACCGCCTCCGGCGTCGCCGGTCGCAGCGTGTAGACCTTCTGGCGGGCCAGGACCTGCTGCTTGTCCACCACCGGCAGTCGCAGGTCGAAGCCGTCGAGGATCCCGCCGGTCAGCCAGCGGTCGATCATGTGCGCCGCCCGCCGGCCCTCGCCGACGGCCCGGGTGATGTCGGTGGCGCCGTTCACGACGTCGCCGGCCGCGAAGATGTAGGGGACGTCCGTCTGGAGCGTCTTCGGGTCGGCCCGAAGCGTGCCCCTGCGCTCGACGCCGATCTGGCTCGCGAAGGCGGCCGTGTCGGGCGTCATGCCGATGGCGGCGATGATCACGTCGCACCCGATGACGTGCTCGCTGCCGCTGATCGGCGTCGGGCTCCGGCGCCCGGAGGCGTCCGGCTCGCCGAGCGCCATCCGTACGCAGCGGAGGCCGTTCACCGCGCCGGCGGCGTCGCCGGTCACCTCGACCGGGGCCACCTGGAACGCGAACTGCACGCCTTCCTTCTCGGCGTCGTCCGCCTCGACGTGGTGCGCCGGCATCTCGGCGCGGCTGCGGCGGTACGCAACCGTCACCGATGCGGCGCCCATGCGGCGGGCCACGCGCGATGCATCCATGGCCACGTTGCCGCCGCCGACCACCACGACGCGCTTGCCCGCGAGGTCGACGGTCTCGCCGAGCTTGATCCGGCGCAGGAAGTCGGTGGCAGCCAGGACGCCCATGCGGTCCTCGCCGGGGACGCCCAGGCCGGTCGAGCGCGGGGTGCCCGTGGCCACCAGGACCGCGTCGTAGCCCTCCGACTTGAGCGCGGCCAGGTCGCGCACCGGCGAGCTCGTCGCGATCTCGACGCCGAGATCCCGGACGTTCTGGATGTCGCGCTCGACGACCTCGACCGGCAGGCGGTACGACGGGATGGCCAGGCGGAGGAAGCCGCCCGGCTCCGGAGCCGCCTCGTAGATCTTGACCGTGTAGCCCTTGCGGGCGAGCTGCCAGGCGGCGGTGAGCCCGGCCGGGCCGGACCCCACCACGGCGACCCGCCGGCCGTTGGGCTCGGCGACCTCGATGCCCAGATCCTCGCCGGACTCCACGTGGCGGTCCGAGATGAAGCGCTTCAGCCGCCGGATGGGGAGGGTCCCCTCGAGGGATCCGCGCGTGCAGTCGGACTCGCAGGGGGCGTAGCAGGCGCGGCCCAGTGACCCGACCAGCGGGGTGGCGTCCAGCACCAGCCGGTGTGCCTTCTCGTACTCGCCGCTGCGGATCAGGGAGACGTACCCGTGGGCCTCGATCCCCGCCGGGCACGCGAACGTGCAGGGCGACGAGCCCTGCCGGTCGATCACGGCCTTCTTCGGCACGGCCTGGGGGAAGGCGATGTACGCCGCGCGGCGCGCGACGAGATCCGCGTTGAACTGGTCGGGCACGGCCACGGTGCAGGCGGTCTCGCACTGCTGGCAGCCCGTGCAGGCCACCTCGTCCACGTAGCGAGCCTTGCGCTTGACGCTCGCGCGGAAGTGGCCGTCGGCGTCGCGCCGGATCCCCTTCACCTCGCTGTACGTCATGACGGTGAGGTTGGGGTGGTGGATCGTCGCCGCCATCTTGGGCGTCGAGATGCAGCTGGCGCAGTCGAGGGTCGGGAAGACCTTGGACAGCAGGATCATCCGCCCGCCGACGCTCGCCTCCTTCTCGACGACGAGCACCTTGTAGCCCATGTCGCCCAGCTTCAGGGCGGATTCCATCCCCCCGATGCCGCTGCCGACGACGAGCACGTCGTAGTCCATGGTCATTTCGCTCCTGCCGCCTGCAGCGCCGCGAGCGTCGCGGAGAACTGCTGGACCTGCCGGGTGAACGGCTCCGCGCAGACCGAGCAGATCGCCGCCATCTTCACGCGCTGCGGATCGTGGCCCAGCTCGGTCAGCTGGGCCTGGGCCTCGCTGACGATCCGGGCGGCCCGCTTGGCGCAGTCGGGCAGGTAGGCACATTCGTCCCCGTCGGACGCGATGAAGACGCCGTCGAAGCCCTGGTCGATGGCGTGGGCGATCCAGGACGGCTTGATCCCGCTGGTGCAGGGGAGGCTGATCACCTCGACGCCCGGCGAGTAATGCATGTGCTGGCTCCCGGCCAGGTCGATCCCCGGGTCCGAGATGTTGTTCGTTGAGAAGACCAGGATCCGGGGAACGGACCCCGTGTGCTTCTCGTGCACTTCGGCGGCTGCAACCGCGCTCATGGGACGGTGCTCCTGCGGCTGGCGGGTGCCGGGGCGGGGCGTGATGGGTCGCGCCCCGCCATCGGGCCCTTGAGGCGTGCTACTTGCCGCGGCGAACGAAGACGCGGTCGTACCCCTGGGCGGTGAGATGACCCAGGAACTCGTGGCCCACCTTGCCGGCCCACGCGCCGATGTCGGTCTTGGTGACGGGATCGCTGGACCAGATCTCGATCACGCTGCCGACCGGCACCGTGCCCATCCCCTTCTTGGCCTCGAGGAGGGGGCCCGGGCAGGCCGCGCCGCGCGCGTCGATGACCTTCGCCGCCGTGATCGTCTCGAGTTCGTTGTCGGTGAGTGTCGCGGGCATGTGCTGTTTCCTCCTGGCGTGTTCGTGGGCCGCCCGGACGGGCGGTCCGATCAGTAGACGAGTGCGTTGGTCGCGCTGGTGATCTCGGCGACGAACCGGCCCGCCGCCACGACCTCGGCGTTGTCGATGAGCCGGGTGGACGCGTCGATCTGCCGACCGTTGATGCAGGGCCCGCAGACCAGCAGGCGCCCCCCGAGCTCCCGGTAGTCGTTCATGAGCTTGGCCAGCGGCGGGAAGCCGCGTGCCTCGACGCCGTCTGCGGCCCCCTTGACGGCCAGCTCGACGCCCGAGGCCTGCAGTCCGATCACGACCTCGACGTCGGAGGCCATCGCGGCGACCGCCATCACGAACGGGATCGTCGCGGGCTCGGGATCGTCGGGCCCACGGGTGACCATGAGCACGAGCTTCTGCGTGTCGGCCATGCTGCTGCTCCCTCGTTGCCGTCCGCGGGA
>JAJYGO010000056.1 GCA_021785115.1 Chloroflexota bacterium
ACCCGGCAAGTGTGTCGGAGCGCGCCCGGCAGCGCGGCGGCGACCAGCTGGGCACGCTGGGATCCGGCAACCACTTCCTGGAGGTCCAGGCGGTCGACCGCATCCTGGACCCGGACGCGGCGCGCGCCCTCGACCTGGCCGTGGACCAGGTCGTGGTGCTCATCCACTGCGGGTCGCGTGGCCTGGGGCACCAGGTCTGCACCGACCACCTGGCCGCGATGGACCGCGCCGCCGCCCGGTACGGCATCGTCCTGCCGGACCGGCAGCTCGCCTGCGCGCCGCTGGGGACGCCGGAGGCCGACGGGTACCTCGCGGCGATGGCCGCGGCCGCGAACTTCGCGTGGGCGAACCGCCAGGTCATCTCGCACGACGTGCGGGAGGCGTTCGGGCGCGTCTTCGGGCGGGACGTCGGTGAGGGGATGGGGCTCGTCTACGACGTCAGCCACAACATCGCCAAGATGGAGCGGCACACGGTCGGAGGCCGCGAGCTCCAGCTGTGCGTCCACCGGAAGGGTGCCACCCGCGCTACCGCGGGGTGGGGCAGCCGGTGCTGGTCCCCGGCGACATGGGGCGTTATTCGTTCGTGGCCGTTGGCGCCCCCGGGGCGATGGAACGGTCGTTCGGGTCGACCTGCCACGGCGCAGGTCGCGACCTCTCGCGGCACGCGGCCGTCCGCGAGCTTCGAGGTGTGGACGTCGCTGCGGAGCTGGCACGCGAGGGGATCGTGGTCCGCGCGCAGCGGCCCGACCTGCTCGCCGAGGAGGCGGCGCCCGCCTACAAGGACGTCGCGACCGTGGTCGAGGTGGCGGCCGGCGCCGGACTGATCCGGCCCGTGGCGCGCATGCGGCCGCTCGCCGTCATCAAGGGCTGACGCAGTCCGCCGGGACAACCGGGCGTGGATCGGGCCGCCGCGAGAGACCGGACGGGCTACACCGTCTCGCCCGCCGGCACGAGCGAGCTCTCGCCGGTGCGGAGCGCGTTGAACAGCCGCAGGTAGTCGCGCAGATTGCGCGTCGAGAGGAAGTTGCGGCGCACGCGCTCGCGTCCGGCCACGCCCAGGCGATCGCGCAGCTGGTCGTCGCGCAGCAGTTCCAGGGAGGCCGCCGTCGCCTCGTCGTTGGTGGTCACCAGGCGCCCGCCGACCCCGTCGCCGATCTGCATCGGGATGCCGCCGACCCGGCCGCCGACGACGGGCACGCCCTTCCAGAGCGCCTCGCTCACGGTCAGGCCGAAGCCCTCGCGGAGTGACTTCTGGAGCACGACCTTCGCCGCTCGCTGGAAGGCGTTGACCTCCAGCGCCCCCACGCCGTCGAGGTTCGTGAGGATGGTCAGGTCGGGATCCTGGCCCGCGTAGCGCAGGATCTCCTTGTAGATGTGCCAGCCCTCGGGATCGTCGGTGGCCATCGAGCCGACCAGCGAGAGCTGGACGTCGGGGATCTCCCGCTTCACCGCGCGGTAGACCCCGATCACGCCCTTCGGGTCCTTCCAGGGGTCGAACCGCGATACCTGCAGGAGGAGCGGCCGGTGCGGGTCGACGCCGAGGCGGTACAGCACGTCGTCGAGCAGGGCCGGCTCGAGTGGCATGTTCTTGGGCGACAGGGGGTCGATGGAGGGCGGTATGAACGCGAGCACGCGCACCCGCAGGTCGGGCTTGACGTAGTCGGGGAGGGTGAAGATGGCCGCGTCGTACGCCTCGACCATGGGCCGCACGAAACCCCACACGTCGGGGTTGGCCGCCGTCAGGTCGATGTGGCAGCGCCAGATCCACTTCCCCGGGGCGCCCGGGCGAAGCGACCGCAGCGCCGCCCGTTGCGGATCGTGGATCACCACGTAGTCGTACTCGCCGTTGAACAGGTCGGCGAACCGGCGGCTCGCCTGCTCGTACGTCCGGCGCTTCTCCTGGTCGAGTGGGACGTCCATGCCCTGGAGCCCGTTGTGGACAAGCTTGGTGACGTTGAAGAACCTGTCGTCGCCCGGCATCAGGCGCCACTCGGGCTCAAGGCCGACGTCGCGCATGAGCCCGGTCAGGGTCGGGAGGATCTCGGCCACGCCGCCGCCGAACTTGGTCGCGTTGACGTGCAGGACGCGGGCGCCCCGCAGCGGTTCAGCCAGCCGGCGGATCTCGGCGACCGCCTCCTCCCCGGCGACGGCTCCGTAGGCGGCAAGCGAGAGCGGCGGGACGTGGACCTCTTCGAGCATCGTGCGCTCCCTTCGTGAGGGTCGCGGTGGCGGTGTGTCGCCCATCGACCATCTTCGCCACCGCGGGTCCGGCCTGCCGGATGTTCGCGAGACGACTCCGGCGAATCTAGTTGACGCGCGTTAGTAACACGCGTTAGTCTACGCGGGCTCGGGCTCGGGTCAATCCCCGGCGCTCGGACTCCGGTCAATCCCATGCGGGACCATGGGGAGGAGGAGGCCGATGGCGATCCGCAGACGGCCGACCAGTGCCGACGTCGCTCGGCTGGCCGGCGTGTCCAGGACGACCGTGTCGTTCGTCCTGAACGACCACCCCACGGCCCAGATCAGCCAGGCCACCCGCGAACGGGTGCTGGCGGCGGCGCTGGAGCTCGGGTACACGCCCAACGCCTCTGCCCGAACGCTCGCCGTCGGGGCAAGCCTCGTGCTAGGCCTGGTGCTGCGCCAGCGGCCCGAACAGGTCGCGGTCGACGCGCTGCTCCCCGAGACGCTGCGGGGCCTGGCGGATGCCGCGCGCGAGGCGGGCTACCGGGTGCTGGTCGAGCCGCTCCCCCCGGGAGACCACTCGTACTCGACGCTGCTCCGAGCGCACCACGTCGACGGCCTGGTCGTGTCGGGTCCGCGGGCCGACGACCGGGCCCTCGCGGAGCTCCAGGCCGACGGCTTCCCGCTGGTGCTGCAGGGCTCGCTCCCCGACGTGCCGATCCCCAGCGTGGATGTCGACAACGTCAGCGGTGCCCGGCTCGCGGTCGAGCACCTGATCGCCGTCGGGCACCGGCAGATCGCGTGCGTCACGAACGCGCCGCTCGCCTACACGGCCGCCGTCGAGCGGCTCGAGGGATACCGGAGCGCCCTCGAGGCGGCCGGCATCCCGTACGACGAGCAGCTCGTCACCCACGCCGACTTCGACGCGGCCAGCGGCCACGCCGCGATGGATCGCCTGATCCGGCGCGGCGGTGCCTTCAGCGCGGTGTTCGCCGCGAGCGACGTGGTCGCGCTCGGGGTGATCGGCGCGGCGCGGGCCCACCGGGTCTCCGTGCCCGACCGGCTCGCCATCGTCGGCTTCGACGACATCCCGCTCGCCGCCCACTTCGACCCGCCGCTCACCACGGTCCATCTGCCTGCTTACGAACTCGGCTTCAGCGTGGGCCGGGCGCTCATCGACCGGATCGCCGGCCGGCCCGTGCCCGCCCGATCCGTCCTGGAGACCCAGCTTGTCGTGCGTGGCTCGGCGCCGGGCCCGCACGGTGGGGAGCCCGGCGGGTTCCCGCCGGGAGAGCTGCGTCCGGGCCCTGCCGGCCCGGTGTGACATGGGCCGGCCCAGGTGCCGGTTGTGAAAGGAGCACGCACGTGATCCAGGGAAGATCGCGCGGGATCCGCATCGGGGCGGCCGCTGCCGCCATGATGCTGGTCGCCGCCGCATGTGGTACGGGCGCCACGCCGTCGCCGACGGCGGCACCCGCCTCCGCCGCGCCAGCATCTGCCGCGCCAGCGTCTGCGGCGCCGGCGAGCGCAGCCCCGAGCGCGGCCGCATCGGCCCCCACGTCGAACGCCGCGGCCGTCGCGGCGGCCCAGCAATATGCCGCCACGCTCGGCCACATCGGCGGCTCGGTGAGCGTCCTCGCCGTCTGGGGCGGCTCCGAGCAGGCACAGTTCCTTGCCATGGTGAAGCCGTTCGAGGATGCGACCGGCATCACCGTCAACTACACGGGCACGCGAGACGAGCCGGCCGTGCTGACGGCGGGCATCGCCTCCGGCCAGCTGCCCGACATCGCCGGCCTGCCCGGCCCGGCGCAGATGCAGCAGTACGCCGCCGCCGGCAAGCTGCAGGACCTGTCGAGCATGCTCGACCTGGCCAGCTACAAGTCGCAGACGCCGGAGGCGCTCGTCCAGCTGGGCACGGTGAGCGGCAAGCTCGTGGGCGTCTTCCTCGACGTCTCGGCCAAGGGCCAGATCTGGTACGACCCGAAGGTCGTCGGCGACCTGGCCAGCAATCCGCCGGCCACCTGGACCGCCTTCCAGAACCTCATCACGCAGGACAAGAGCAAGGCGACGGCGCCCTGGTGCTTCTCCGTTGAATCGGGCGCGGCCTCCGGCTGGCCGGCCACCGACGTCCTCGAGTCCTTCGTCCTGCACACCCAGGGCCCCACCTACTACAACAACTGGTGGGCCGGCAAGGTCAAGTGGACCGACCCCGGCATGAAGGCCGACTGGCAGCAGCTCGGCCAGATGGTCGCCACCAGCTACGGCGGCGCCAACCGGATCCTGACGACCAACTTTGCGAACGCCGGCGATCCGCTGTTCACCACCCCGCCCGGGTGTCTCTTCCTGCACCAGGCGAGCTTCATCACGGGCCTCGGCCAGTTCGCGAACGAGCAGAAGCTCGTCGACTACAACTTCTTCCCGTTCCCGTCCATCACGCCGCAGTACGCCAACGCCGTCGAGGGTGCGGGCGACCTGTTCGGCGCCTTCCACAACACGCCGCAGTCCGCGGCACTCATGAAGTACCTGGTCAGCTCCCAGGCGCAGACGCTCTTCGTGGGCGGCGGCGAGTTCCTGTCCGCCAACAAGGGCGTGGCGAACTACCCGAACCAGATGAACCAGCGCCTCGGCGCGATCCTGTCGGGCGCGACGTCATTCGTCTTCGACGCGTCCGACCAGATGCCGACGCCGATGCAGACGGCCTTCTACCAGGGCCTCCTCAAGTACATCCAGAACCCGGGCCAGCTCGACTCGATCCTCCAGAACCTGGACTCGGTCCAGGCCAGCTCGTACAAGTAACCTCCTCCTCGGCTCGATGGGCGGGGCGGCTCGCCGTCCCGCCCATCCATTCAAGACCGGAGGCATACCGATGGATCCTCGGCTGATCACCGCCGTGATCGTCGTGGTCGGCGTCCCCGCGGTCCTGGTCGGGTACATCGTGGCCACCGAGCAGGTTCTCCGGATCCTCCCGGAACGAGGGCGGCCACGCGTCCGTCCCTGGCTCTGGCTGGCGCCGGCGCTGGCGTTCCTGTTCGCGTTCCTGATCTACCCGACGATCGGCACCGCCATCCGCAGCCTGCAGGACACGGCGGGCACGAGCTGGGTCGGCCTCGACAACTACGCGTGGTTCTTCGGTGACAGTGGCACGCTGAGCGCGCTGAAGAACAACCTGATCTGGGTCGTCCTGCTGACGGCGCTCACCGTCGGGTTCGGGCTGCTGATCGCCGTCCTGGTCGACCGGGTCCGCTACGAGTCGGTCGCGAAGTCGGTGATCTTTCTGCCGCTCGCCATCAGCGCCACCGCTGCCAGCGTGATCTGGCTCTTCATGTTCGCGTACCGGACGCCGCCGACGCCCCAGAACGGCACCCTCAACGCGGTGCTGACTCCGATCGGGGTCGGGCCCCTCCCGTTCCTCACCATCAGCAACTTCAGTTTCAACACGATCCTGCTCGTCGTCGTGATGGCCTGGATGTGGACCGGCTTCTGCATGGTCATCATCTCGGCCGCGCTCAAGGGGATCAACCCGGAGCTGCTGGAGGCTGCCCGGGTCGACGGCGCGAACGAGTGGCAGGTGTTCCGGCGCATCACCTTCCCGCTGCTGGCGCCGACGCTGGCCGTCGTCTCGACCACGATCATCATCACCGCCCTGAAGGCGTTCGACATCGTGTACGTCATGACGAACGGCAACTTCGACACGCAGGTGATCGCCAACGCGATGTACCAGGAGATGTTCCTGTTCGGCGATTTCGGCCGTGGGAGCGCGATCGCCATCGTGCTGATGCTCGCGATCATCCCCGTCATGGCGTTCAACATCCGCCGCTTCCAGGCGCAGGAGGCCATCCGATGACCAGCGTGGCCGCCTCGCGCACCGCGGCGGGCGCAGTCTCGGGAGGGTGGCGCCAGCGCCTGGGGCATCTGCCGACCCACATCGTCGTCATCTTCCTGATGATCGTCTGGCTGATCCCGACGATCGGCCTCTTCATCAACTCGTTCCGGTCTTCCCAGGCCGTCCAGTCGACCGGTTGGTGGAACATCATCTTCCAGCCGTCCCAGCTGACGCTCGAGAACTACCGGTACGTGCTCGGACAGAGCAACATCTGGCCCGGTTTCATCAACAGCCTCTTCATCTCGATCCCGGCCACGGTCATCCCGATCTTCGTGGCCGCGTTCGCCGCCTACGCGTTCGCGTGGATGCACTTCCCCGGTCGCAACGTCCTGTTCGTCGCGGTCGTCGGACTCCTGGTGGTGCCGCTGCAGACCACGTTCATTCCGGTCCTGGAGATGTTCGCGGCCGTCCACGTGCACCTCGGACCGATCCAGATCGACAGCCTCAACGGCCAGTTCCTGGCCGTCTGGCTGGCGCACACCGGGTACGGCCTGCCGTTCGCGATCTACTTGCTGCGCAACTTCATGGGCGAGCTGCCGCGGGAGGTCTTCGAGTCCGCGTACATCGACGGTGCCAGTCCCGTCACCGCGTTCTTCAGCCTCGCCCTGCCCATGAGCGTGCCGGCGATCGCCGCGCTGGCGATCTTCCAGTTCCTCTTCGTGTGGAACGACCTGCTGGTCGCGCTGATCTACATCGGCACCAACGTCCAGAACCAGCCGCTCACCCTCGTCGTGGCCAACCTGGTCAACTCATACGGTAGCGGGTGGTGGTACCTGGCCGCCGCGGCGTTCATCTCGACCGCGTTGCCGCTGGCCGTGTTCTTCGCACTGCAGCGCTACTTCGTGCGCGGCATCGTGGGCGGCTCCGTCAAGGGATAGGCGATCGCGGGCGTCCCGACCGGCCGGGGCGATCCGGGCGGGACCGGGCCACCTGGCACCTCCCACCGGGCGGGCCCATCCTCCCATACTGGGCCCATGGACGCCGCGGGATACCCGGGCGCAGAGGACCGCATCCGGCTCTGCGCCGGCGATGCATGCGCGACCGTCGCGCCGCGGGCCGGCGGACGCCTGGCATCGCTCGTGGTGGCGGGCCACGAGCTGCTCGTGACGTCCTCCGACAGCGTGTACGGCTGGGGCGCCTTCCCGATGGTGCCCTACGCCGGCCGGATCCGGCACGGGGAATTGCGGTTCCGGGGCAGGACATGGGAGCTGCCCCGAACCATGCCGCCGCACGCCATCCACGGCACCCTGGCCGACGTGGCGTGGCAGGTGGCGGGTACGCCGACCGCCGACCGCGCCGTCCTGGCGGCGCCGCTGCGCGCGCCGTGGCCGTTCCGCGGCCGCGCCACGCAGCGCTTCCGACTCGAGCCGACCGCGCTGCACATCGCCCTGGAGATCAGCGCCGAGGAGCCGATGCCGGCCTGGGTCGGCTGGCACCCGTGGTTCCGGCGCCACGTCGAGGGCGCGACGGGCGAGCTCGAGCTGGCCATCGCGCCGGGCCGCATGTACGCCCGCGACGGGGAGGGCATCCCGACCGGGGCGACGATCCGGCCCACCTCCCGGCCCTGGGACGACGCGTTCGCGGACCTGCCGTCGGCGCCACGGCTGCGCTGGCCCGGCCTGCTCCAGCTGGACGTGGAGTCCGCGTGTCGCTACTGGGTCATCTACGACGAGCAGCCGCACGGGATCTGCGTCGAGCCCCAGACCGCCCCGCCCGACGCGGCGAACTGGATGCCCGAGGAGGCGGTCCTGGTCGAACCGGGACGTCCGCTGGTCACAACGATGACGCTGCGCTGGCGGCCGGACGGAGGCTGAGCGCGCGGCACGGAGTCGCCTGCCCCGCCCTCAGCCGGCGTGGCCGGGTCCCTCGCTTCGCGGCGGCCCGGCCCAGGTCGCGACCCAGCCGCGCGCCGGCAGATCCCACGGCCCGGCCAGGTCCTCCGGCCGGTCCACGTCCTGCAGGCTCTCGCCGCCCGGATCGACTGCGCGCCAGTCGAGTTCGGCCAGCGGCGCCACCCGCAGCGCCTCGAGCAGCCCGAGCACGGACCCATGCGGCGCGATCGCGGCGTCGCGGAGGGCCGCGACCCGGATGGCACAGGGAAGCGGCTGCAGGATCCCGTAGAGGATCGGCGCGGCCGCCCCCCGCTCGTCGGTCCGCAGGCGATCCAGCAACGCCTGGAGGAACGCGGGCCTGAGCCACGGCATGTCGGCGCCCACGACCAGCGCCAGCGGGTGTGACGCGGCCTGGACCCCGGCGAAGATCCCGGCCCGGGGGCCTGGGAACGCCTCGCTGTCGTGGACCACGCGGACCCCGGGCGAGCGCGCGTCGATCACCGGCGCCTGGCCCTGGCCGGCCACCACGACCAGCTCGTCGCAGACCGCCTCCAGCGCGTCCGCCGCGCGCTGGATCAGCGTCCGTCCCTCGAGCGCCGCGGCGAGCTTGTCGGAGCCGAAGCGCGAGGCAGCCCCGCCTGCCAGGACGATCCCGGTGGTTCCCCCTTCGTGTCTCACCCGCAGAGCGTACCGGGCCGCGCCGGGCCGCGCAGAGTGTACCGGGCTGCGCCGGGCCGCGCTGGGACCGGCTACGCGAACGCGATCGCCGCGTACCCCACGGTCCGGCCCGGATCGCCGCCAGGGACGTCGGCCGACGTCCCTGAGGCGAGCAGCTCGCCTGGCCCGAGCCCCATCGCCCGGAACGCCGCGAGCGAGAACAGGACGGGTTCGATCCCGCACATGCCACAGGCGAGACCCGGGATCCTCGACCACCGGAGGTCTGCCTCGCGGCGTGCCAGCTCCTCGCCGTCGAGGGCGAGCAGCGGAGGCAGGAGCGTCCGGGTCACCGCCTCGGCCTCGGCCGCCGGGGGGTAGTGCGCGAAGTCCGAGCTGGCGGCGAGCGCGACGTCGACCCCGTTCTCCCGGACCTGCGCGAGGAGCCCGCCGAGCCGGGCGCCGAGATCGAGGCAGGCCCGGGTCGACTCGAACGAGACGAGGATCGGCACGATCGAGGCCGCCGGGCAGACGCGGGAGATGAACGGCAGCTGCACCTCCAGCGAGTGCTCCCGCCGGTGGGCGGACGGCGACGCGGTGAAGGGATCGCCGAGCGCGAGGATCCGGCCCGCCAGCTCTCCGTCCACGGCCACGTCGCCGAGCGGTGTCCGCCACGCCCCGTCCGGCCAGAGCGCGGCGCCCGCGAGACCCGCGACGTAGTGGTTCGTCCCGGCGAGCACGATGATGGCCGGGGGCTGGACGCGCAGGGTGGCCCACGCGGCCGCCGCGATGGGCCCGGAGTAGACAAGCCCGGCGTGGGGGACCACCAGCCCGACCGGACGCGGCCGTGCGCCGAGGGAGAGGTCGCTCGTGGCCGCGGCCTTGAGCTGCTCGTCCACCAGCGCTCGGAGCGTCCCGGGCGAGGCGGGATAGAACGTGCCGGCGTGGGCTGCGGGTCGGATCTCGACGGCGCTCACGTCATGCCTCCGTGTCCAGGCCGATCCCGGCGAGCGTCGCGCCGCAGTCGGGGCACGCGCCGTCCCGCAGCGCCACACGGGCGATCCGGTAGCCACTGCGGCGGATCAGCACCCGCCCGCAGCCCGCGCACCGGGTGTCCGTGTCGTCCTCGCCCGGGACGTTGCCCACGTACACGTGCTGCAGGCCCGCCTGCCTGCCGATCTCCGCCGCCCGCCGGAGCGTTGCCACGGGCGTCACCGCCACGTCGGCCATCCGGTAGGCGGGGTAGAAGCGGCTCAGGTGCCAGGGCGTGGAGGGACCCAGTTCCCGCGCGATCCAGTCGGCCGCCTCCGCGAGCTCCGCGGGGTCGTCGTTCTCTCCCGGGATCACCAGGGTGGTGACCTCGACCCAGATCCCGAGCCGGCGCATCGCGACCAGCGTCTCCTTGACCGGCTCCAGGCGCGCTCCGCAGACCCGGCGATAGAAGCGGTCGTTGAACGCCTTCAGGTCGACGTTTGCGGCGTCCAGGACCGGAGCCAGCAGCTCCAGCGTCTCGGGTGTCTCGTACCCATTCGTGACGAAGACGTTCACGAGGCCCGCGGCACGGGCCAGCCGCGCGGTGTCGAGCGCGTACTCGAGGAAGATGGTCGGCTCCACGTAGGTGTAGGCGATCGAGCGGGCACCGGCGGCCAGCGCCTCCCGGACGATCTGGTCGGGCGGGAGCGTTCGCGTCGGCAGCCGGAGTCCCTCGCGTGGCGCCTGGGAGATCTCCCAGTTCTGGCAGTAGCGGCAGTGGAAATTGCAGCCGACGGTGGAGATGGAGTAGGCGTCGGTCCCCGGGAGGACGTGGAAGAACGGCTTCTTCTCGATCGGCTCCACGTGGACCGCCACGGCCTCGCCGTAGACCAGGCTCACCAGCGTCCCGTTGCGGTTCTCCCGGACCTGGCAGATCCCCGACCGGCCCTCGCGGATCACGCAGCGGTGGGCGCACGCGTCGCAGCGGATCGTCTGTGCGCCGGTGTGCCCGGAGAGTCGCGCCAGCGGATCGTCGATGGGCGTCGCCAGGAGTGCCAGCGCGATTCCGCGACCCTGGAGCGCCGGATCCCGCGGCCGGCGCGGGTCGAGCGGTGCTCCGGGCTGCGCGCCCGGCACGGCAGGGGCGTTCGTGTAGGTGTCCTGGTCCTGCGCACGCAACGGCATGCGACGAGTATGAGCCGGAACGCACAGGGTGGACATGGCCCACCGGACCGGCGCCCGAGGCCGTCCGGCCCGGCGTTCAGCCGAGGGCGAGGGCCGCGATCCCCGCCGCGACCGCAGCGGCGCCGGCCAGGCGCCGGGCCCCGACCTCCTCGTGCAGGAACAGGCCTCCCATCGCCGCCGCCATCACCACGCTCGTCTCGCGGGCCGCGGCCACCGACGCTGCAGGTGCCAGGCCGAGCGCGGCCAGGACCAGCGAATAGGCCGCGAACATGCCCAGTCCGGCGGCCACGGTCGCGGGGCCGAGTTCGCGTCGAACCGCCTCGCGACCGTGGGCGGCCGCGATCGCGGCGCCGTACGCGAGTGCGGGCCACGCCATCACCAGCTCGTAGTAGGTCAGTGGCCCCGCGCGGACCACGCCCGCCTTGTCGACGGTCGTGTAGCCGGCGATGCATCCCGCGATGGCCAGGGTCAGCGCGAGGTCACCCGGCCGGGCGCCGCCGCGCAGCCCTCGAACGAGCACGACACCCGTCGCGACGAGCCCGACGCCGGCGAACTGTGCGGGCGAGTGGGGAGTGCCCAGCGCCAGCACGCCGATGGCCAGCACGATGACCGGCGCCAGGCCCCGCGCCAGCGGGTAGACCAGGCTCAGGTCCGCGCGTCGGTACGCGGCCGCGAGCAGCGCGAGATACCCGAGCTCGAGCGCGCCGGACACCGCCGCGAACGGAAGGACCGCGGGCGACGCGTGCCAGGAGACCAGGATCAGAGGGAGCGGCAGCGTGACGGACACGACCGCCGCGAGCGCGGTGGCGACCTGTGGGTCGCGGGAACGGGCGACCAGCAGGTTCCAGGTGGCGTGGATCAACGCGGCGCAGAGTGCGAGGCCGAGCGCGAGGGGCGGCATGCGCTCGTCCCCGCATCCTCCGCCCTACTGGGTGCGCAGCAGGTGCGGGGTGAGGCGGACCGCGAGCTGGGGCCTGGGCATGGCGCCCACGATGCGGTCCACGACGCGGCCGTTCCTGAGCACCACGAGGGTGGGGATGCTGAAGGCCTCGAACCGCCGTGCCAGGACCGGGTTCTCGTCGATGTCGACCTTGATCACCTTGAGGCGGCCGGCGTACTCGCGCGAGAGGTCCTCCAGGATCGGCGCGACGAAGCGACACGGGCCGCACCAGGGGGCCCAGAGGTCCACCACGACGGCGACGGACGCGTCCGCCTCCACGTCGAAGGTGTCGTCGGTCGCGTGGATCAGCCACGGCAGCGTGGCCTTGCACGAGGCGCAGACGGGCACGCCGCGTGGGCTTGGGCGGATCCGGTTCCTGGTGCCGCACGCCGCACAGGTCAGGATGGAGACAGGCCCTCCGGCCGACTCCGTGCGGGCGTCGGGCCCGCCCACCGCCTCGGCGCGCCGCCCGGCGTCGCTCATGACGGTTTGGAGAGGATGGCCAGCGCTCGCAGCAGCTGCGTGTCGCCGCTCGCCGCAAGCTGGGCGGCCGTCATGTGCGCCACGTCGGAGGGCGCCAGCGGCGACGCGGTCGACGGGAGCGCGACGACGACGTCGGGCTGGATCCCCTTGTGCCAGATCTGGTGCCCCTTGGGGGTCAGCCACTCCGCCACGCCGATCCGCACTCTCGACCCGTCACTCAGCTCGTAGGTCTCCAGCACCGTGCCAGTCCCGAACGTCTTCACCCCCACGATCGTGGCACGCCCGTTGTCCTGCAGCGCGCCCGCGAGGATCTCCGCCGCGCTGGCCGTCCCGTCGTCGACCAGTGCGACCATCGGGATGTCGGTGGCCACGCCGCCGGGCTGCGCCTTCGACGTGGTCTCCTGCCCGGACGCGTCCCGCTGGATGAACACGACCTTGCCGGCCGGCAGGAACTGGGAGGCCGCACCGACCGCCTCCGACACGTAGCCGCCCGGGTCTCCCCGGAGGTCGAGCACGATCGCCGTCGCGCCCGCCTGTTTCGCCGCCTTCAGCGTCGTGGCGAGCTGCGACGCCGCGTTCTGCGCGAACTGCTCGAGGCGGACGTCGGCGACGTGCGAGCCCGGCAGCATCGCCCAGGTCACGTTGGGCACGTTGATCGGGGCCCGGGTGACCGTCACCTCGCGGCTCGTGGTGGCTCCCGGATCCAGGACCCTGACCGTCACCTTGGATCCGGACGGGCCCCGCAGCGCGCTGGCCAGCGCGTCGAAGGAGTCGGCGGTCACGTCCTTCCCGTCAACGGCGAGGATGAGGTCGCCGGCCCGCAGCCCGGCCTTCTGCGCCGGGCTGCCGTCGAACACGGAGACGATCGCGGGCCCGGCCGTCTTGATGGAGATCTCCACGCCGATCCCCTGGTACTGCCCGGAGAGATCCGACGAGAGCGCGGCGTACTGCTGGGGCGTCAGAAAGTCGCTGTGCCCGGTGTCGCCGAGGGCCTGCACCAGGCCGCGGATCGCGCCGTACGTCAGCTGCGTGGGGTTCAGCGCGGACCGGTCGACGTAGTGCTGTTCGACCAGGTTCCACGCCTCGTACAGGAGGCCGATCTCGCTCCGGGCGTCGGCGGGCGGCGCCGCAGCGAGCGGATTGGTGCCGGGGCCGATCCCGGATCGCCCGTATCCGACGCCCGCGAGGAACCCCGCCGCGGCCACGATGGCGATGACCAGGAACGCAGCGGTGCCGCGAACGATCCGTCGCGCCCGCCCGGGCTCGACGGGACGCCACTCGGGTGGCTGTGTCTGCCAGCCCCACGCCGGCGGAGGCTGCGCCGGGTCCAGGGGCGTGGGCGAATCGTCGTCGCTGGCCGGCCCGCCCGACACGGAGGCGACCTCGGCCCCGGATCGCGGTTCATCGAGTGGATACATGCGCGTTCAGCCTAGCACCGGCGAGGGCCGTACCCGGCCGGCGACGGCCCCGGGTGCCGGCGCGTTCAGCCGACCTGGCGCTCGGACGGTGCCGGCTGGGCTGCCACCTGCGCAGCCGGGGCAGTCGCGGGGCCGGTCCCGGACGGCGCACCGGCCGAGGGCACGGGGTCCGCGGCGGGGGCCGGTGCCGTCGCGCCGGCAACCACCGCCGATCTGGCCACCGTGGTCTCGTCGCGCCCGTTTGCGGCGTCCTGGAAGCTGCGGATGGCCTTGCCGATCGCCGCGCCGGTCTCCGGCAGCTTGCCGGGACCCAGCACGATCAGCGCGATGCCGAGCACCAGGAGCAGATGCCAGGGTGATAGGGCGCCCACTACAGTGTTCCTCCGTCGATGGTCGGCGGAGCATAGCCGATCCGGCGCCCGGCTCCACCGCCAGCTTCACCCGCACGATATCAGCCCAGGGTCAAGCCGGTGCGCACCCACGGTTCGGAAACGTTAACGGCCGGTCGGGGCAGCCGGGGCAACCGGGGCGGCCGGGACGGTCGGGCAGCTGGTGCGCGCCGGCGGGGGACCTCTCGCGGGCCGGGCGACACCCGCGCGCCGGGCGACGCTCGCGGGCCGAAGACCTGTCACGGGTTCGTATACTGCTGGAGCCCAATCCAGCGCCGAGGTCACGGCCATGTTTTCCCGATCGCATCGATCGCTCCGGCTCTTCGCGCTGTTTCCCCTCACGATCCTCGTGGTCGTGGCATGCGGCGGCTCCGCCGCGACCCCGACCCCGCAGCCTGCTGCGGCCACTGCCGTGCCGGCCCTGCCATCCGCGGCCGGCGCCTCCCCGGCCGGCGCCTCCCCGGCCGGCGCCTCCCCGGCCGGCAGTGGCGCCTCGCAACTGACGGACCCGGCCGCCGCGCTGGACGGCCTGAACTCCTACCGCTTCAGCGTGACGGTCCAGGGCGCGGGGATGGGCGCCCCCTCTGCGAGCGCTGGAAGCGGCGCGGTCAGCATGCATGGCACGGTCGTGATCAGGCCGGCCCGGGCGCTGTCGGTCTCCATGACGGGGATGGGCGGAGCCGGCGCCGCCGGGGTGACGGTCACGTACACCATCGTCGGCGACAAGGCGTGGATGGACCTCGGCGGCGCGGCGCAGCCACTGCCCGCGGGCATGCTGGGCAGCGTCGAGCAGACGTTCGACGCGTTCTCGCCCCAGAAGATGTTCGGGCAGACCTTCGAGCAGTACCTGGGCGGGATGAAGCAGGTCGGCGACGAGCAGAAGAACGGCGTCGCGACCCTGCACCTGCGGGCGGACGCGCAGACGCTTGAGGCTGTCGCGAAGGCCGTCGGCGACACGTCCGGGGCGCCCGGCGACTGGGCCATGGACCTGTGGGTCGCCAGGGATGGCGGCTACATGGTCAGTGCCGTCACCAGGGGCACCTACGACGTCAGCGGCACGAAGACATCGATGCTGGTGTCCATCGACATCTCCGGCGTCAACGATCCCGCGAACAAGGTGGTTGCGCCGTCCTGATGGGCGCCGCCCGCAGGCGGCGCGAGGCCGTCAGGCGGGGTCGGCGATATCCATCAGCACCGGCGCGTGGTCGGACGGGATCGGGTTCTTGCGCGCCTCCCGGTCGATCTCGGCGGCCGTCACGCGCGCCACCAGGGGCCGCGTGGCGAGCACGTGGTCGATTCGCATCCCCTGGCCCTTGTGGAACGCACCGGCGCGATAGTCGTACCAGCTGAACCGGCCGCCCTCCGGGTGGTGCTCCCGGTACACGTCCACCAGGCCCCAGTCGAGGAGCGCCGCGAACGCAGCTCGTTCCTCGGCTGTCACGTGCGTGGCTCCCTGGAACGCCGCCGGATCCCACACGTCCAGGTCGGTCGGCGCGACATTGAAGTCGCCGCCCAGGACGAGCGGCTCGACGGGATCCCGGGCATCCAGCCATGCCCGCAGCCGCGCGAACCAGCGCAGCTTCGCGAGCCAGAACTCGCTGCCGACCTCCCGGCCGTTCGGCGCGTACAGGCTGGCGACACGGACCCCGCCGCACAGCGCGTTGACGAACCGGGCTCCGTCCGGATCGACGTCACCGGTGAAGCCGCGCTGCACCTCGGCCAGCCCCACGCGGCTCGCGATCGCGACGCCGTTCCAGCGGCCCTCGCCGTGGTGAGCGAGCTCGTAGCCGGACATCCGGAACGCCATCTCCGGTGCCGCGTCGTCGGCCAGCTTGGTCTCCTGCATCAGCAGGACATCGACGCGGCTCCGCTCGAGCCACTCGGTCACCTTCGGGAGCCGCGCCTTCAGCGAGTTGACGTTCCACGTGGCGATCCGCATACCGGCTGAGTGTGCCACGCGCCCCGGAGCTGCGGCGCGCCGGTTCGCACAGTACGCGGACGCCCGGGCCGGACGGACGTCGGACGGCCGCCGGAAAGACGCCGGGTGCCGGACGGACTCCGGGCGCCCCCGCGGCCGTTATGCCTCGAGTGCGGGCTCCACCGAGATGGCCACGTTCCCCGCCAGCGCGCGAGACACCGGGCACCCGTCCTTGGCCGCACCCGCCAGGTCGCGGAACGCCTCGGCGGAGATGCCCGGGACCCGCCCGGCGACCTGCAGGTCCGACTTCGCGACCGTCCACTTCCCGTCGACGCGATCGAAGGTGACAGTCGCGCTGACTTCGAGCCGGGCTGCCGGGGCGCCGGCCCTGGCGAGCTCGCTCGACAGGGCCATGCAGTAGCAGGCGGCGTGCGCCGCGGCGATCAGCTCCTCGGGGCTGGTCCTCCCGTCGGCGGTCTCCGTACGGGAGGCCCACGTCACGGGCAGGTCCGTGAACGCGCCACTGGTCGCGGCGCTGACCTTGCCCGAGCCCGACGCGAGGTCCCCCTGCCACACGGCCTGGGCTCGACGGATGGCTGCCATGGCGTCCCTCCTGTGCCTGCTGGTGATCGGGCGTGACGCGGAGCGGTGGGCTCGCGCCGCACTTGGGGCCCATCCTCCCACAGGTGCCGGGCCGCCGCCTCGCGCGACCCCTCAGGGCCTCGCGCGTCTGTCGAGGCCCAGGGCCCGGGACCGTCCCGGCGTATTCTTCACGGGCATGTCGAGGCACAAGGAGGGCGGGATGGCGATCTGGTTCACGGTCCGGCTCGACGATCGTCCGGGGTCGCTGGCGCGCCTGGCGTCGACGCTCGGCGACCGCGGGATCAACATCACCGGGATCGTGGGCGTCGCGGAGGACACCGACGGCTCGCTGATGCTGACGACGTCCGACGCGGACGGCACGCGCGCCGCGCTCGCCGGTGCGGGGATCGCGTTCGTGGAGCACGACTCGTCGTCCGAGTCGGTGCCCGAGGACTTCGCGGGGCTCCGGCAGGGGCTGGCGCAGCGCGGGATCGACGTGGAGGCTCGGTAGGGGCGATCGTCCGATGCCCGCTGATCCCCGGCCCGGCGTGCAGGTGTTCGGCCGGAGAGACTCC
>JAJYGO010000209.1 GCA_021785115.1 Chloroflexota bacterium
GCCGGGCACTGCAGGGCGCCTTCGGGGCTCTCCTCGTGCCGTCGACGCGTGCCCTCCTCGTGCTGCTGTTTCGCGACCCGCAGGAGCGCGCGCGGGCGCTGGGCGTCTTCACGGCCGTCCTCATCGGCGGGGCCGTGCTCGGCTTCATCCTGGGCGGCGCGGTCACCCAGCTGCTGGGCTGGCGCTGGACGCTCTACCTCAACGTGCCGGTCGCGCTCGTCGTGGCGGTCGGCGTCCTCCGCGTGCTGCCGGACCTCCCGGGCGATCCGGGCGTGCACATCGACATCCCGGGCGTCGTGCTCGGCTCGGGCGGGATGGCGCTCCTGGTGCTGGCGATGTCCCAGGCGGGGACGGCCGGCTGGCGGTCGCTCGACGTGCTCGCGCCACTCGCGGCGTCCGGCGGGTTGCTCGCGGCGTTCGTGGTCATCGAGTCCCACGTGCGGCGTCCGCTCCTTCCACTGCGCATCCTGACCGACCGCAACCGGGCCGGCGCGTTCGTCGCGCTCGGCCTCAACAGCCTGTCGAACTTCGGAATGCTGCTCGTGCTGACCTACGAGATCCAGGTCGTCCTGCGTGCCTCACCGCTCGTGACGGGCGCCGCGCTCGTGCCCTGGGCGATCGCCAACAGCGTCGGGGCGGCAGGCGTCGGACCCCGGCTCATGCCGCGCCTGCCCGCACGCGTCCTGCTCGTGCCGGGCCTGCTGCTGTGCGCGGCCGGAAACGGACTCCTCGCGACCCTCTCCCCGGCGAGCGGCTACTTCCCGCTCATCTTCGCCGCGCAGCTGCTCCTCGGCCTCGGGGCCGGTCTGAACGGGACGCCGGCGCTCGGCACGGCCCTCAGCCGCATCGAGCCCCGCGATACCGGCGTGGCGTCGGCGATGTCGAGCACATCCAACCAGATCGGGGCTTCGATCGGGACGGCGCTCCTGGGCGCGATCGCCGCAGGTGCGACGGCGGGGTACGCGGCGTCGCACGGTGGAGTGGCCGGCGCCGCCGCGGCCGTCCACGGGTTCGCCGCCGCCACGGCGACGAGTGCCGTGCTGCTGCTCGCGGGCGCGGCGCTGGTGGGGCTGCTCGTCGACGAGGATCCGGGAGACTCGGCTCCTGCGACCGCCCGTCGGGGGGAGAACCGCATGCCCGGCCGACCGGGAGCGGGTGGGACCGGGCGAACCAGCGGCGAACCGCACCCCATGTCCATCGTGCCGACCGCGGCCCCTGGGTCCACGCGCCGTCGCTCGTCCAGTTCCCGACTCGGACCGCGGATCTCTCCCTCCCCTTATCCCGGCGATTCGCTTATGAGGCATTTGCGGTTGGTAACCCGGGGATCCCGATTGTCATCGCATGGGAGCACGCGCCTGTGCGGCAGGAAGTGTAGTTGGGGGGTTGGTCTTGGCAGGTGGTTCCGCCCGCGCCTGCCGCTGCCTCGTTGACAGACACTATGGCGTCGGCATAGTATGGCGCGGTCATAGTATGACGGAGGGATAGTGCGAGGGTTCGTTGGTCGTGGACGGGAGCTGCGTGACCTTGATCGGGAGCTCGCTGCCGCGCGTCGTGGGCAGGGACGACTCGTGACGGTTCGTGGACGCAAGCAGGTCGGCAAGAGCTGGCTGGTCTCGGAGTTCCTCGATCGGTATCACGGGCCGAGCGTCTACTTCGACGCGCACGGCTACACGGAGACACGCGAGCTCGAGCGGTTCCGAGCCGCCCTCGCGTCCTCGACCCTGCCGTCGGCAAACCTGGCACAGGGAAGCGTCACGTTCGGGGACTGGGAGGCAGCACTCCTCGCTGCCGCGGGCAACGCAACGCCCGAAAGCCCGACCATCATCGTCATCGACGAGTTCCCGGACCTGTGCGACAAGCGCACCGGCGCCGGCACCGGGTTCAGCCCCCAGGAGGGCAGCGTCCGGGCTGCATGGCGCCGACTCGAGCAGCAGCCGGTCGTCCTCATCCTGATCGGGTCCGACTTGGCCATGATGGAGCGCCTCGCGGTCTATGGCGCGCCGCTCTACCAGCGTCCGACGCGCGAGATGGTCGTGCCGCCCCTGAGTCCCCTCGAGACGAGCCGCATCGTCCGTCGTGCCGCGACGGACGCGCTCGATGCGTATCTCGTGACCGGCGGGTTTCCGAAGATCGTGCGGCTCTGGCACGGCGGCGGCCTCGAGGCGTTCCTCGAGGAAGTGCTGGCCGACCCGCAATCGGACTTCGCCCAGACGGGTGCCCGAATCCTCGACGCAGAGTTCCCCTCCAACGTCGGGGCCCGGACAGTCCTATCGGTGATCGGCGCCGGGGAGCGTACCAACAAGGGAATCTCGGCCGGCACCGGGATCGGGACCACCAATCTCACGGGCCAGAAGGGGCCCCTCTCGATCCTTGAGCAGAAGCGGATCGTCTCGTCGGCGCTCCCCCTCTCGACGGCGGGATCCAGCGATCGGCGATACCGGGTCTCCGATCCCTACCTGCGTTTCTGGCTTCGGTTCATCGAGCCCAGGATGGGTGAGATCGAACGAGGTCTGGGACCCACTGTCGCCGGACAGATCGCGCAGGCGTTTCCCGACTACCGAGGCCAGGCGATCGAGCCACTAATCCGCGAGTCGCTCGAACGGCTCTCCATCGCAGGCGACGCGACCCTTGAAGGAGCTCGCAGCGTCGGCTCGTTCTGGACGCGTAACAACGCCATCGAGGTCGACCTGGTCGGAGCCGACCGAACCGAGCCTCCGGCCGATTCGATCGCCTTTGTCGGGACGATCAAGTGGCGCTCGCGTGATCGGCTAGGTGGATCGGACATCTCGGACCTTGCCGCTGCTGTCCCGCACATCGCCGGTGCCAGCGCCGCAACGAGGCTCGTCGCGGTGTCCCGGGCCGGATTCGATCGGCGCATCGCCGCACCCGTCCGACGCGTGACTCCGGAGGAGATCCTGGAGGCGTTCCCGGCCGACTGACCGGCGAAGCCATTGTCGGAAAGCCACCTCCCACAACACTTCCTGCAGCCTGGGAGCGCGCGACCCTTGACGGCGGTCAAGCGCAGGCCGACCGTGTGCTGGTGCGCGGCTCGATGGCCCCTCCCGAAACGGCGGACCCCGCGCCGGACGCGGTGCCGCCCGGACCGGAGCTCCCGCTGCCCGATCTCGGGCCGCTTGGCTGGCTCTTCGTGGTCGGGGCAGTGCTCGTGGTGGCGGTGCGCGTCCGGCTGGCCCTTCCTGCTCCCACGCTGCTGGCGGCGGGGCTCCCGGCCGACGTGGCCCAGGGCATGGGCACGCTGGTGCCGGCGGCCCTGCTGCTCCGCGTGCCGGCCGCCCCGCGCACCCACCCGCTCCTGTTCGGCGGCCTGGCGCTCGGCGCGCTCGCCGGGTGGGCCCTGACCGCCGCGCAGTACCTGTCGGCTACCTGGATCGCGACCCCGCTGGCAGAGGGGCTGGCCCTCGGGCTCTATCTCGCGATGGCCGCGGGGTCGCTGGCGGTGGGCTTCGGGCTGCTGCGCCTGCGGCCGCAGGGGCCCACCCGCGGCTGGCTGCTCGGCCTCTTCGTCGCCATCGACGTCGGGTACATGCTCGCCGAGCTCGGGCTGCCCGCCGCGGCCGCCCACCAGACGCTGCTC